>JBBQHY010000036.1:0-12014 GCA_038324415.1 Pseudanabaenales cyanobacterium
TACTGGGTTAATAAACATGGGTTCTTTGTACCATAATCACTATCTCAAAGGAATAGAAGGTTTAACATGGGATGGCGAAAATCTAGTCACCAATGATATGTGTCAAACTAGCCACGAACGAATCTTTGCCCTTGGCGATCTAAAAAAAGGTTTAAACCAAGTATCGATCGCCGTAGCAGATGGTACACTAGCAGCCACCCAAATCTGGCGGAATATTCGTCGAGCTAGCCCTCCCCGCAAATGGGAAGAGAACCTAGTTAGATCAGAAACCTAATCTTTAATAGCTGTGGTTGTTTTGGCGATCGCCTCTTGATAAAGTAATTCCCACTGCGATCTGACAATATCCAATTCATAGCCATTCACGGTAAATTCTCTTCTCGCCCTAGCGATTTCATTAGCTCTTTGGGGAGAAGTCAGTACCTCAAGCAAAGCTTCAGTAAACTGTTCAGGCGTCCTTCGGATCAGAGCTTTGATGCGATCGCTTACAGGAAATCCTTCAAAAGCCTCAGGTATACCGACCTCTAGAACTCCACAAGCCATTGCCCGTAAAGCTCGATTCTTTAGTCCTGGAACAAAATATACAGACAGTTTTACGCATGCGATAATATGTATCACCCTACTCGTTAGAGAACTTGATCGAATGGAAATAATTTACTTGACAGACTCAACATAATAGATTAATTTTTCAACTAGCTGGGGAACGCAATCGAATGGAAATAGAACACCTTCAAGCCTTAGCGGTCAACGGTAGCTACCTCTTGGCATATAAGTCTCTCGTGATAACATTGAGTGCGAGCCATCGTAGGCAATGTAGTTCGTCGCGTATGAGCCGACACTCCTAGTTGATTGGCAAACTTACAAGTAGGTCTGAATTTGATAATTTCGATTAGGGTCATTCAATGAATCCAGCAGCAATACCATCCCCAAATAAGTTTTGGACATATGATACAGTTGCGCCATTAATTTCAATCGTCGTACCTTTTTATCAATACGACCCTTCCCTCTTAGCAATGCGGCTATGTGCAATGGCAGCAGATTTTCCTGATGAAATTGAATTAATTTTTGCCGATGATGGCTCACCTAACGGAGCAGGTGCAGCGCAGGTAATTTCAGCAATGGTAAACGCTACCGTTCCATGTTTGGTATTGGAATTCGAGACAAACCTTGGGCGAGCTGTAATTAGAAACCAGTTGGCGCAGTTGGCAAGAGGTCAGTATTTGCTTTTCATGGACTGCGACATGATGCCAGACGAGCCCAACTTCATCGCTATCTATTTCCAGTTGGCGCTAGCTGGTATAAGCGACATTGTTTATGGTGGACGGAGCACAAAACAAATTGTTGATCCACTTCCAGAACTTGACTTACACCGAGTATTTACTGCCGAACGCGAGACATTAAGCGCAGCGGTGCGTAGTCAGCAACCTGCTTACCATTTTTATTCCTGTAATTTTCTTGTTAGGCGACAAGTAATTTTGTCTGTGCCTATTGACGAGCGTTTTACGGGATGGGGTTGGGAGGACTGTGAGTGGGCTGCTAGAGCGAGTGAGTCGTTTTCGCTGCTGCATATAGACAACCCCGCAACGCACTTCGGACTGCTTACACCACAGAAGATTCTCATGAAATACGAGGAGTCCCTTGGGAATTTCAGTCTAATGCTCACCTTGCGACCTGAAATGATCGTGAATATCAAGCTTTACAAAGCTGCTTGTTTGTTGCGCAAACTGCACATGGGCGTCGTAGTAAAAAAAGTAGCCCGCTGGGTAGTATTGGAATCCAATGCCCCAATGTTCATGCAGATTGCTGGCCTTATGTGGTTCAAAGCGGCTTTGTACAGCCGACTGGTTTGAGTTAATTTTTAGAAGCTGAATGCGAATTCTGATCTATGGCATTAACTTTGCGCCAGAGCTAACAAGAATTGGCAAATACATCGGCGAGATGGCACTCCCTACTAGCTAGGGAACCCAATCGAATGGAAACGAAAATATTAAATTTGATAAAATAAAGAGAATTGATGTCATGAGTTAAATAGCCTCTTGAGGAAACATGAGGTACACAACACCAGATAGGGTTCAAATACAGGCAAAGTAAGAAATTATTATGTCCCCATTAAATTCTAAACAGGATGTAAATAGATATTGATAGTTCAAACTATATGCCAAAACCTGCAATCGCTCCTTGACAAATCCAGCGTGAACTCTACCAACCACATGGAAATTGCCCATATCCTTGGTGACAATGCTCCCCGTTACTCCTTTCCCAGCTAAAGATTAGTCTTTTGGGGGAGCGGGGCTGCGCCCCCCACGAAGGGGCTTTGCCCCTTGACCCCATTTCAGCTATGTATATTTCTACAATAAGAAGGGAGTATCATGACTGCACCTTACCCAATTTTGACACTGGGCATGATTGGTGAATTGTAAAACATAGCCACATAGTCTTCGATCTCAAAAGTTTTTATAACCCTAGTAAAATTAAGATCGCCAATATCATGGGTCACCGTATAGACAGAACAGCCAAGTCAAATTATCGTATGTGCCCCGATCTTAATAACACCTCAATTATCTAAAAAGTAGCCAAAACTGATTGTAGAATCCTCCCCAACAGATAGCCTACCAATCCATGTAAACCGAATCCATGAATGTATACCTACCTAAACCTTCTCCAACTTTTTACCCCACTAGCCTTAGCGGAAAGCCTCCAAAAAATGAATCAGCCAGAAGATTCAAAATAACGTAAAAAAAATATATGGCTATCAGCCTAAATTGAACATTGTAGTGTGTATGCATCAAGCCCCTTTTATGAGAATTCTTGACAAGCCTCGAACTGCAGTAGAAATCATAGACAAATAAGCAGTTGATTTTCCATAACCATTTTTCTGTAAGGACTGGAGATGTTCACCGTAGGCACTAAATTGATTTATAACGCTAACACCACCGCTCACCATTTTAACCGAAACTGGTGCATGGCGTAGAATCCCTCCAGCTTTAGTTGCCCGTAATATCCAATCTGTATCCATGGCATACAGCAAATTGGTATCAAATCCTCCAATCTGATTATATAAAGCTTTAGTCGCAAAGCAGGAAGGATGATAAAAGCCAATTCCACCCGAATAGAACCAGGGATGAAACTTGCCTTGATTATGAGATATTACTTTCCCATTATCATCTACAAGATCGGTGTCACCATAAATGCAGTCAGCACCCGCTTGAATTGCCTCTACAGCCTTAGTCACTGAATCTGGAGAGTATTCGTCCCCAGCATTTATGAGTCCGATAATATCTCCACTGGCGATCTCTATCCCTTTATTCCATGCATCGGAAATTCCTTTGTCCCGCTCACTCCGAAAAATATCCACCTGATCTAAATTTCTATTAACAATCTCAATCGTGCCATCTACTGATCCGCCATCAAGAACTATATACTCAATATTCCTATAGTCTTGACGTTGCACACTTTTCATGGTGCGCTCGATATAGTTACAGGAATTAAGCACGACAGTAATAAGCGATACTTTTATCATAATGGGCTCTACTAAGATTAAAAAAGCGGGTTTTACCCACATTAAATCACTATATCAGTTTGGTTAATTCTTTAAATAATTGGTCAACAGCCTTAACACAGGCTCTAAAGCGCACCAATATTAGGGGGATGCCTTTTAGTTTTATGCTTTTGCCTGTTTTGTTCTTAGAAATGTTTCGAGCTACTTCTATAGTTGTAAATTCCCATCTTTTACGCTGATATAAAACTAGACATTGCAGACTTATAGCTATGCGATCGCCCCAAATCTCTCCCCTGTGAATCGGGTGCGACCTCCTCTTGATATCATCTGAAGTCACAAAACCCATGTGGGATCTGGCTTTCATTGAGTTTACACAATAATTATGACATCAATTAGCAAACGACAGAATGCTTACGAATCAATACTTTATTAGATAAAGGTCGCACCCTATTAAAGTATGGCTAAGTTCTAATTCCAGATGGGGCTAAGTATAGATTTAGTTAGGTTTTGCCTTTACCCGATTGATAAAGGCTCTTTAAATCCAGTTTATTGGTCTACTATTGTGGTCATATTAGGTTATTGGTTACTAATACCCTAGGAACAAAATTAATTTACTGGGGATTCAGCTAAGAGGAATAATTATGAATTCAACTGTAGTAGATTTTAAGACTCACAGGTTGATAGAATATTTATAAATAAATTTTTACCAAATATCTATATGGAATTTCTTGACGGTATCACTACATTTTTAGTAGGAATTAACTTTAAGCTCATCTTTCAGCTTACTTGTCTCGCTTTAGTTGTGGTTTCTGGTCCTGTGGTAATTTTTCTCCTTGCAGCTCGGGGCGGAGATCTTTAAATCGTTACATTTATTTTGGTCGGTGATTATTTAGAACTAGAAGATTTAGCGATCGCCTAGTTTTTTAACTTTCCAAAGCTATGAACTATGATAAAGTTAGGGATAAGTTCAACAAGGCGAACTTTATCTTTCTTCTGCGAGAAGACCTTCAGGTTACAATTCTTAAAAATTGTATTATAAATCTCAGCTAACATTATTCTCTCCCACTAAGTTTCTGTGAATTTGAGTGCGTAAGGAGATTTTCTTTAAAGAATATACCCAGCCCACAATTCTGGGGGTTCTGAAAATAAAAGTTCCCCAGAATTGAGGATTTAGGGAACTCGGAATGGGTAATTTTTTTACCAGAAAGCTCCTATCTAAGCCTTATACATATAGTGACTAGCAGTATACTGAGGGCAAGGTGGAACCTATTTTATGAGGCGATCGCTTTCTGTTTAATCTCTTGAGAATTAACTTCTAGAGATTTAACTTCTTTGGCAGTTGGTTTAGCAGGAATCATAACGTAAGGAGTCTCTGCCCCTTGTTTTAGATATACTGCAAGTTGGCTCTCAATTTGATCCCGCACGATCTGTCGATATTCCAAGAAGTGTTCATTGTGGGCACAGGCTGCAAGGTAATGCTCTAATACTCTGGGATTTTTTCTGGCAATATCCACTATGTGATGCCAGAATTTCCAGCGAGTTTCCCGTTTTATCCCCTGTCGCCAAATTACGATCAGCAAAGCCTTCACAATTTTCAGCTCAGGAGTTTTAGCAGGTGCCGTCCAGGTGGCGCAACCCATCATTAAAAAGCAGCGATAGGTACGGTCTAAATATTTGACAGGATCGTACAAAGTGCAAAAGGCTTCGATATATTCCCGAGCAATATCCTCTAAGGGACGAGTCGCCACAAAATTCATCAAAGTAGTCTGATTAATATTCCCGTCAGTATTTTCCCGCAGTCTACCTTCTTTGTTTAAACGATGCCACAGGGCAGTATTGGGTAATGCTTGCAACATAGCAAAAGTTGTGGAGGGAATGGCTGCAAGTTCGGCAAATCGGACAATGCGATCGCCTGCTCCAGTTTTTTCACCATCAAAGCCAATAATAAATCCTGCCATTGGGCGTAATCCAGCTTTGATAATACTTTCCACGGCATCAATCAAAGAGCCACGGGTATTTTGAAACTTTTTGGTTAACTGCAAGCTATCTTCATCAGGAGTCTCGATGCCTAGGAACACAGCAGCAAATCCACATTCCACCATTAATTCCATCAGTTCGGGGTCTTGTGCCAAATCTATTGATGCTTCAGTATCAAAGCGGAAGGGATATTCATGTTCTGCCATCCACACTTTTAATGCTTGTAATAACAGTTTGACATTCCGTTTGTTGCCAATAAAGTTATCATCCACCATGAATACACCCCGCCGCCAACCTAGTTCATATAGATAATCTAGTTCTGCCAATAGCTGGGTAGGGTTTTTAGTCCGAGGTTTACGTCCATACAAAACGATAATGTCGCAAAACTCGCACTGGAAAGGACAACCACGGGAGAACTGCACCGACATCATGTCGTAGGCATCTAGCTCTAATAAGTCAAAGCGGGGAATAGGCGTACTGGTAACGTCGGGCTTTTCGGTCGTGCGAAATATGCCAGAAGTTTCACCCCGTTCCACTGCTTCCACAAACATGGGTAAAGTAATTTCGCCTTCATCTAAGATTAAAAAGTCGGTACCGACATCTTGAACTTCATGAGGGACGGAAGTGGGATACGGTCCGCCGATCGCTACTAATTTATGTCGCCGTTTTGCTTCTTTAATTTGATCAATTAAGTCTTCTTTTTGCACGATCATTGCTGACATAATCGCCATGTCCGCCCATGCCCACTCGTCTTCGGTTACTTCTCTAATATTGCGATCTACTAATTTAAATTCCCAAGTTTGAGGTAAGATTGCGGCTACGGTTACTAATCCTAAAGGTGGTAATAAAACCTTGCGACCGACCATTTCTAGAATTTTTTCGTAGGACCAAAAGGTTTTAGGAAATAGGGGATAGATTAGTAATATACGCATTATTTAGTTATTAATCCTCGTACTTGAACGCAATTAATTCGGATATGCTCGACAATTAATCTTTAGTTATTGAGACTTAGATTTTGTAAAGTATGAACTTATACTACAGTAGTTATCAAGAACAATACCTATTCAGGCTTTTAAATTTGGCTCCTTAAGAAGCTTGCCAAAGTTGGCACTAAATGCTCTGCTAAAGCGACAGGGTTGACTGCCATTTCTGTTTGGGTTTTTGCCAACCACATAGCCGTTTGAGCGTGCCATACTGTTGCCATGATTGCACTATCGCCAGTGGATAAGCCTTGAGCTAATAATCCTGCCATTATTCCTGTGAGCACGTCACCACTGCCGCCTCTAGCCAAGGCAGGAGTACTTTTGGGATTAATCCAAGTCTGAGTTTTGTAATTATGGTTAAAACTGATTGCGGTTCTAGCTCCTTTTAATAAAATTACGGCATTAGTTTGAATTACGGCATTTTGAAGAGATGTCAAGCGATCGCTCTCAGTTGCGGGAAATAGCCGACAAAACTCACCCCAATGTGGGGTCAAAATTGTGGATAAGGGCGATCGCTGCTGCAATTTTCCCACACCTAATTGCCCTAATAGAGTTAAACCATCGGCATCTAAAACTAGGTTTTGCTTGATCCTAAGTACCTGCTCTACTAAATTGACCGCATCCAATGAGATCCCAACTCCGCAAGCGATTCCTGTGTATTTTGTAAAATCTAAATCAGGTAAATTAGCGATCGCCCCCCTAGGAGTTTCAGGGCAAGGGATGATTAAAGCCTCTGGCATTTTAGCTAAGACCAAATCCCGTAAAGATGCAGGTACAGCTATACTCAACATTCCAACTCCGCTAGCTCTGGCTCCTAAAGCTGCTAAAATCACCGCGCCACCATAGCGTTGAGACCCCCCAACTAATAACAAGTGTCCTATTTCGTATTTGTGGCTAGCGATCGGGCGGTGGAGAGGCAATTGACAAAGGGTAGATCGAGGTTCAATTCTCCATAAATCGTGATTTTCGCCCTGAGCTTGCTGGATAAATTTTTGAGGGATATCAAAGTCAATTCTTTCGAGGTTACCAATATCTGCCAATCCTTCTTCTATAAACAGTCCACGTTTCCACAAACCTAAGCAGAGAGTATGACTAGCTTTGATCGCAACTCCCATCACTGCTCCTGTGTCTGTGTGAATTCCTGAAGGTAAATCAATGCTAAGAATTGGAATCTGCCATGAATTAATTTTATGAATTGTATCCACCAGTTCCCCAGCGACCGCTCGCTCTAACCCGTACCCAAATAAGCCATCTATTAACAAATCACTTGTTCTTAATTCGGCTAACTCCACAGTAGGAATTCCTAGGGTCTGGATATATGTTTGATGCTCGGCAGTAAGGGTTTTAAGATTAGAAAGTGGTAAATAAACTTTGATGTCTCTACCCCGATGCCATAACTCTCTAGCTACGACTAAAGCATCACCGCCATTATGTCCACATCCAACTATCACTCCTACTTTTGGAAATTTTGTGAGTGGATAAAGGCTATCGATTCTGTGCGTAATTAATCCTCCTACTTTTTCCATCAAAGCGGCAACTGGCATCCCTGCGGCAAACATTAATGCTTCAATCTTTCGCATTTGATCGGTTGTGACAATCAGGTGATCGCTAAGTTTTGACGAAAATTCTGGCATATCTCGACCATAAATTTATATCAACCATTTTAGTCCTAATAAGTTCGTACCCTTAGTAGGAAATGCGGCATCTATTTATTTCTCCATAGCGATCGCTCCTTTGAACATTCCTATATCACAGGAAAACTCATAAATACCAATAGTTTGAGGCGTAAATCCTACAGGTATAATCTCATTTAAAACAAGAGATGGAGCAGTATGAAACTCTGGAAGCAGAACCTTATCAAAACAACTATAGTGAAATCATTTTTTCTAATTAAAACTTTTGAATAACAGAATCTAGAGTGATGTCACGATAAGCCATATTTCTGAACTATTAGGAATCACCTATATCTTGCCACTGCGATCACTTAGCTACAAAGAATTATCCCCTTGTGATTCTAAAGCCTAAACTTATAGACCTCGTAGCCATAAATACAGTTAAGGCTAGCCACAGTATATGATTATTTTGATATTGCCAAGCTAGGATTGCTAAAGGAGTAAATCCAACTAGAGCAGCAATTAAAGTTGATTTTCGTAGAATAGCTCCTTTAGTTAAACCCAAAAAATAACCATCTAACATATAAGCAATACTTGCAAAACCAATTAGTGGTAATAGCCAGAGTACATATTCTCTAGCAAGTAACACTACTTCTAAATGACGAGTGAGTAAACTAAAAACTGGTATTGGGAAAATACAAACAACTATAGCGATCGCTAAACCAGAAATCAAACTTGTCCATCCAGATATCCAAGCTAAAGTTGAAAGCAAATGTTCCTTACCTTTTCCATAAAATAAGCCCGCAAAAGTTTCTGTAGCGAAAGCTAAACCATCGATAAAGTAGGCTGCAAGAGTAACAACCTGCAAAAGTAAAGTGTTACAAGCTAAAATTATTGTGCCAAAAGTTGAACTAATATTGGTAAATATCGCAAATGAAGAAATTAAAGCTAAGGTACGGATTAAAATATCGCTATTTAAAAATAAAACTGCTATGAGTGCCTCTGGGTCTAATACTTCCCGAAATAACAACTTTGGATCTCTTTTTTCAATTTTATAGACAATTTTTTGATCAGAAACAAGCGATCGCCAAACTAGAATTAACCCTGCGATCGCCATCACATATTGACTAATAGCCGTTGCTGTTCCCGCTCCTAAGCTTTCCCAACCAAATTTCACAATTAAAAGATAATCCAAACTAATATTTACGCTGTTGCCAAGAATTGACAGAATTAGAACATTTCGCCCTTTTCCTGCCCCCAGAAACCAACCTAAAACTACAAAGTTAAACAAAGTTGCAGGTGCTCCCCAAATCAGCGCATTAAAGAATAATTGTCCCGATCCTTTTACTTCTGGAGTTGCACTTAAAAAGAAAAATCCAATCTTCTGCAAAGGATGCTGTAAAAGTAGAATCAACACGCCCAAAACTAAAGCCAAGATAGAGTTTCGCAATCCTATAATTAAAATTTCGGTCGAATCATCTCTTCCTACCGCTTGAGCAATCAGTCCAGTTGTTCCCATTCGGAGAAATCCAAAAGTCCAATAGATATAATTAAATAAAATAGTTGCAAGTGCTACTCCTGCTAAGTGACGAATGTCGGACAAATGTCCTAGAAAAGCTATATCTATTAACCCTGCAAGGGGAACCATTAAATTTGAAAGAATACTGATACCAGCAAGTCTGAAGAATTCGGGTAAAAAACTATAACTCTTGGTCATGGGTTATTTAGTTGCCAAAGGACAAAAACTCTAAGACGTAAAACATCTCTGATCACTGAAAGCGAACTGAGCGCCATCGCTTCCCCTGCAATAATTGGACTGAGCAACCAGCCAAAGAACGGATAGAGTATCCCCGCCACAATCCGAATCCTTGCGATATTGTAGATAAAGGTAAAGAAGAGATTTTGTTTCATATTACTAATCGTGGCTCGAATTAGTTGAATAGCGGTTACAATTCGCTGCAAATCACTTGAAATCAGCTTAATGTCACTGGCAGCGATCGCCACATCAGTTCCAGTGCCAATTGCCAAACCAAAATCTGCCTGAGCTAGTGCAGGAGCATCATCATTAATCCCATCACCAACCGCCATTTCATATATGGGAATTTTAGTTGCTCAAAGCACAACACTAACCGATCCAAACCTATAATTAAATTGCTTACATTTTAGGAGCGCGCTATGGAAAATTGCTAAATGGAGGTTTAGAGGAAATTAAAAAACTCTTGATCAATTTCGTATCCCAGAACCTGAGTCATTTGCTGTAATTTATCGGTGCTACTAATACCTTGGGATTTGAGCCAATTTGAAATTACAAAGATCTTTTGCATTACAAAAATTTGCATTGCTTCAAAGTTAAATTCAATCCCAGATATTTGGTGAAACTCGTGGGGAACTAGCATTGCTGCATATCTACCTAATTCACCTTCTCGCCAGTCCAGGATATATGGCAACCACGGATAAGCGGCATCGAGCCGAATAAACCACAAACGTACTTCAGGAATTTCCGATAGTTCCCTAGGATCGCTGGGTTCGCGGTTGAAGAAAATTTTGAAATCTATTGGCTCGTTTTTGTCTGTAATCTTATCTATAACCAACTGAGCTGGAGTAATATCTAGGTTGGCGATCGCAGTGTGATTAATATTAATCGTTGGCATTGGTTCTTTGTCTGGGATTTATTATTGATATTAATTGATTAGAACCATAATTTGATGCCCTATCGCTATTTACTATTTAATAAGCCCTATGGAGTTTTAACTCAATTTACAGATGAAGGCGATCGCCCTACCCTCAAGAATTATATAGATGTGCCATCAGTGTATGCCGTTGGAAGGCTAGATCAAGATAGTGAAGGCTTGCTTTTATTAACCAATCATGGCGCAGTTCAGCACAGACTCAGCGATCCCAAGTTTCATCATTCCAAGACCTATTGGGTGCAGGTTGAAGGCATTCCCACCCCAGAAGCGATCGCCCAACTAGAAACAGGTGTATTCATCCAAGACTATAAAACTCGTCCTGCCAAGGTTAAGTTTTTATCTGTAGATATTACAGCTATTCCACCTCGAGATCCACCCATTCGATTCCGTGCCAGCATTCCCGCCACATGGCTAGAGATGACCTTAACTGAAGGCAAAAATCGACAGGTACGACGGATGACTGCGGCTGTGGGGTTTCCAACTTTGAGATTAATTCGAGCGGCGATCGCAAATCTTAAATTAGATGGCTTAGAGATTGGACAATGGCGAGATTTAACATCCAAGGAGATAGCAATTGTGTCAACATATACTAAGTAAACTAAATATTAAGTAATTAAGCGAAAAATATGGCGTTAGAATTAACCAGTGAAAACGTAGAAACAGTCCTAGATGAACTGCGACCCTATCTCTTGTCTGATGGTGGCAATGTTGAACTTGTGGAAATCGAAGGACCTGTGGTCAAGCTAAGGCTTCAGGGTGCCTGTGGAACTTGCCCTAGTTCGGCTATGACCTTGAGAATGGGAATTGAAAGAAAACTCAGAGAATGTATTCCTGATATTGGTGAAGTAGAACAGGTTTATTAATTTTAAGGCTTACCCAAATATAAAGAGAAAGCCTAGATTTAAAGGAGTTTGGAGTCCAGCCCCAATTTGGGACAAAGCTTTCAAGCTCCCATTGCATAACTATCTGTAAATTTGAGTCGTAATCCCTATTTCTAGCTATAGGATTTAAAAATCTTTATCTGTTACTGCGCCCAAACTACTAGTAGATACTAACTTCGCATACTTTGCTAAAACTCCCCTTGTATAGCGAGGTGCAGGCTGAACCCATTGCAAACGACGGGTAGCTAATTCCTCATCACTGACATTGAGTTGTAGTAATTTCGCATTAGCATCAATGGTAATCGAATCTCCTTCTTTTACTAAGGCGATCGCCCCACCAACAAAAGCCTCAGGCGCAACGTGACCAACCACTA
>JBBQHY010000037.1:0-11594 GCA_038324415.1 Pseudanabaenales cyanobacterium
TTGTATCAGTTTTATTAGCAATCTGTATGAGGGTCAAGGGTTCAGAGGTAATATCAATAGTTAGGGGTTGGGAGCTAGGATTGAGAATTTTAGGGGTATATAGTAAATAAATAATCCGATCGCCCGATTCCCAGATACTATCAGCCGTAACAATTTGCAGTTTATCCTTGCGCTCTAGAACAATAGGCAAGAGGTTTCCAGCAATGAGTAGAGAATTAAATTGTGCCAGTTGTAGATCGATATTTGATGCGATCGTAATTTCACCCAGTTGTGCTTCATTTTGAGCTAGATATTGATTCCAAGCTTTAATTGTGACCCGATTATCGAAGGCTTGGAGAATTTCTGGATGATTTGGTGTTAAGGAATCTTTGGTATAGACAGCAATTACCCTTGGGGGATGAAACTCTTCTAACACTCTTTGGGCAATGACAAGATTTATATCTGGATTTACGGTAATCGCAATAAAAGTGGCAGCCCGATCTAAGCCGCCGATCGCTAAGGTTTTGATGTCCATGGCATTACTAACAACAGCAGGAATATTTTGGGCGATCGCCTGTTTGCAGGATTCAGGACTAGTATCAATCATCGACACATCTTGACCTGCATTTTGCAGTAATTTTGCTACCAATAAGCCCATGGGACTACAGCCCACTATAACTACACCTTGGAAATCTTGATTGGTTAAGCCTAAACGTTCTGCTACCCACTTAGCTGTCAGTCCTTGCAAAAATACAGTCATGACAATAGTTAAAAATACCAAAGCCTTGATTGCGGCTCCACCGTTTATACCCTTTTCAGTCAGGATAATGGCAAATAGCGAAGCTACAGACGCGGCAACAATGCCACGGGGCGCACACCAAGCTAAAAACAATTTTTGGCGCCAGTTTAAGCCGCTATTCCATGTGGAAACTAGGATATTTAGTGGACGAACCCCAAACATAATCGCTAGGACTGTCAACACTCCACCCCAACCCAAAACCACAATACTAGAAATAGAGAGGTTAGCTGATAGCAACACAAACACCACAGACACCATCAGGACGGTTAGCTGCCCATTAAATTTAAGTAAAAGACGTTCATCGGGAAGTGATTGTGCTCTAACGACTATGCCCATTAGTACTGCTGTCATTAGTCCAGACTCGCTTTTAATGGATTGAGCGATCGCAAAAAAACCTAAAACTGCTGCTAAAACCACTGAACTATTGACATCATCAGCTAAAAACTGCGATCGCCTGAGAAAGTTACTGAGCCCAAATCCCCCAAATATACCAATGATCACGCCGATCCCCAATCTTAAGAGCAGGCTTTGAATAATCTCAAATACCGAAGCATTATTATTTAGAACTACATCTAAAACCACCACAGCCAATATTGCGCCGACTGCATCAATTAGCACTCCTTCCCCTTCTAAGATCGTGGCTAATCGTTGATCTAGATTCACTTCTTTTAAGATCGGATTAATTACCGTGGGTCCTGTTACGACCACTAAAGAGCCATAAAGAAAAGCGATCGGCCATGGAAACTCGCTCAAATAATAAGCAGCAATGCCCCCACCAATTAAGCTAATTAATGCCCCGATAGTCGTGAGATTCCGAATAGTGCTGGAAACTTTACCTAGATTTTGAAGTTGAAGATTAAGTCCACCCTCAAATAAAATTAATGCCACAGCTAAAGAGACGATCACCTCTAGCCCTTGGTCTAAGTAGCTAGGTTCAATCAGCTTTAAGCCACTGTGTCCTAACCCTAATCCTAAAATCAGTAAAAAGACAATGCTAGGGACTCGGAAATAGTTAGCAACTACTTGGGCTAAAACCCCTGCGATCAGGGCAGTAATGATAAGAACTGTTAGTGTAAATGAGCCTTCCATTTCCCTATGTTAGGCGGTTACTAGTTTAAGTTAAAGTAGAATTTCAAACTGCGATCTCTGAAAGTATTAATTAAAAGTATTAATAGATTATTATCCTTAGTCTATAAAAATATATAAAAATGCTGAATTCTCGGTGAGTTTATTTAGGAACGAGCAGGAGTTTTAGTTAAGGGAATATTACTTTGATCGACTAAGGTTTTTAATGCAGGGTTTGCCAGTATAGTCTTGGCATCAGCCAGAAGTTTATCTCCCCATAGATTTTCCTTAAGAAATTCTAACTTGCCGTAGCGGACATCAATTTTTAGGGCATCCTCTGCCATTTTTAGACCCTTGGCTCGATCACCTCTTATATAAATAGCAGTTCCTAAAGCTAAACGTGCTTCTGCCGCCTTGTCTTCTACAGTTTCACCCTTGCTAATTGCCTCTTCCCACTTTTTGATTGCAACTTCTATGTTGCCCCGTTCATATTCAACTAAGCCGATATTATTGGTGGCTGCCCAGAATTTATCCTCTAGCTTCAGAACATTATTAAACTCAGCGATCGCCTCATCGTAGCGTTTAGTTAAAAAGTAAGCATTGCCCAGATCAAATATAGCAATTGGAGATTTTGGAGTCAAAACTAATCCTTGCTTAAGCTTATCGATCGCTAATTTGTAATTGGAATTTCGCAAGTATGCCGCCCCAAGGCTAAAGAAAATTGACGCATTATCTTTTTTTAGATTTAAGGCATTTGTCAAAGCGGCGATCGCTTTAGGATATTCCTCAGTGCGTAAATATATACTACCTAAAACTGCTTGAGTCTGAAAGGACTGGGGCGATAACTGTACAGCCAGTCGAGCACGCGATAATGCTAGGTCGTATTGCTGAAACTGAGCTAACTGTGCTGCATCACGGGCTAGGGCTAGGGCTTGAGCTTCTACATTACCAAAATTGAGCTTGATTGTATGGGGAATCAATGCTTGGGCAGTTACGGGAACTTTAGTATTAAGTAGTGCAAACCCATAACTTAAAGTAGCTAAGGCAGCAGTTAGAGGGCGGCAATAATTCACAAGGGTTTTTTAAATTTTTTATATAACTTTTATACACCATATTCAGACTAGCAGAATATTTCAACAGTCATGACATTTTCCAATTCAACAGGTGATATCAACTTCCCTGTTTACTATTTATGTCGATTATTGCTGGCACAGGTGGATTGGGATTAGGAGCTTATTTGGAAAGTGGAATGTAGGACGATGATAAAGAGGATTAAGGTGATTCTGCCTGATCCAAAACTCGATAGATGGCCGTCTCAGAGGTGCGTCCCTTGAGGGCATAGCTACCTGCAAATTCAGTTATAAATTTATTTTGTAAACATTCTAGGGTTTGCTCACTAATTAAAATGTGATACTCGCCCCCGTCCACTTCTTTATTTAAGCTTTCCAAACGAGCAGCAATATTTACCACATCACCAATTACGGAATATTCAAGCCGCTCTTTACTACCCAAGCTCCCTGCAATTACCACGCCCGTATTTATGCCTATGCCCGTAACTGTTGGTGGTAGACCTTTTTGCATCCAAGTTTGATTTAGATCTGTAAGTTTCTGGGCAATTGCGATCGCCGCGCCTACGGCATTTTGAGCATCTTTTAGTCTTTCAGCTTCGCTAGTATGGGGTATAGGTACGCCAAATACAGCCATCACCGCATCTCCAATATATTTGTCAACCATACCTCCATATTCCAGAACTACTGAAGCGATCGCTCCTAGATATTCATTTAACCAGTTTAAGGTTTCCCCTGGTTGTTGTGCCTCTGCCCCAGTGCTAAAATTTCGCATATCCGTAAATAACACAGTTACAAATACTTCCTGCCCTGAGATTCTGCCTTCATGGATAAATAAATCCCGTTTATCCCAAATAATTTCCACTAATTCCTTAGAAACATGGCGAGAAAAAATTCCCATTAATAACTGCCGCTCTGCCTGTTCTGAGGAAAATTCATAGCTCACAACCAATGTATTCGCCAAGATTAAGCCAGCGATCGCTGGAAAAAATGGAATCCATAGAGCATTAATAAAAGCGGCATAGACAAATAGAGAGAGCGTAAATCCCAAAATCAGTAAAATTCCAAGATTTCTTAAAACCATCGGTGAAAATATGGCTAACACCCCACCAGCTAATGTCCACAACACAATCCATAGCGATTCCCACTCTCGTCCCCAAACTTGAATAAATGGGCGATTGTCAAGGGTTGCCGATAATAACTGGCTCATAATATTGGCATGAATCTCTACCCCATACATAATCCCAGTATCTTCACCCGTACTAAAAGGCGTAGAGTAACTATCTTTGACGCTGACTGCGGTTACACCAATTAAAACAATGCGATTGCTTAAAATTTTGGGATCAACTTTACCTAGCAATAGATCTACGGCGGAAATATGTTTAAATGTTCTTTCCTTACCTCGATAATTTAATAAAGTCTGATAACCACTCGGGTCAATATTGTGATACCCACCATAATTTTTTTGGACTCTGGGAATAATCTTAGTTACAGAATTACTATTAATCGTAAAGTTTTTATTGGCTGGATCAAAATCAATACTGGCTTTAGATTTTTTATTTAGGTAAACCTTAACTGCTTGCAAAGCTAGGGAGTCGTAATCCACAGCTAGTAGAGCTCGGCGGGGAATTAAACCTGCGTCAGTCACAACATTTGCAAATCCTTGATCGCTAATATCAACTAAATCTTTAGCAATATTTATTCCCCTTCGATCTTGCTGTGCAATGAACGTTACATTCACAACATTTCCTGCTTTCTTAATCGCTTGAACTAAGTTTTTTCGACCCTCACTGATGGGAATATCTAAATATTTATCAATCACAATTACTGTGGCTTTAGCATCATTAATTTTATTAATTAATGATGCGAATATTTGATCAGACCAGGGCCATTTACCTTGACGCTGAATATCATCTTCGCTAATTTCCACGATGACAATGCGATCGTCAATTGCTTCTGAGGGGCGGAGTTGAAATAAATAATCTAAGCCCTTGAGTTCGATTGGTTGCCAAGCTCCTAATTCTCTCAGCCCCAGGACTCCCAAGGATGTAATCAGAGTAATTAATCCTGCAACCACTTGCTTACGATATCGCCCTGAGAAATTCCTTAAACTGACTAATATTTGTTTCATTTATAAGTATTAAAAATAGGTCAGGGACTATTCAGCACTATCAATTTTAGGTTCAACGACATCTACAGATTCAATTTCTTCAGCAATTTCAGCCATTGGCTTATCTTCTCGCTCTCGACTCAATTGATTTAATAACGACAGAACTTTACTTCCGCGCTCAAAAGAACGATCCTCTTGGAAAATCACCTCTGGAGTCCGCCGCAAAGATAGTCTCTGCCCAATTTCACGGCGAATAAATCCAGTAGCTGCAGCTAATCCTTGCATGGTTTCGGCCTTTGCTTCTTCAGTCCCATAGATACTTACAAAAATCTTAGTATGCTGCAAGTCCCCTGATACATTGACTTCAGTAACGCTAACCATGCCTGCGCCTACTCGATCATCTTTAATTTCTTGGAGAAGCATAACGCTAACTTCACGTTTAATCAACTCTGCCACCCGGGCAACTCTACGACTGGTAGCCATAAATAATCCTTATCTATCTAAACAGTAATCATCATCTCAGCTTTAGCACAAATGTGTGACGATCGTATCTCTAGTCACAATTTGTTAATAATTCACGGCTATATTAGAGCTAAGGTGACCATACTTAAAATCAGTCAATTTGAAGATAGCATTCTATCCGCAACTGAATTAAGGTGTTCACACTGAGAAATTAATCTAATCTTTATTTCTGATATTTCTCTGATATGCCTGTGATTTGCCAACAATCCTAATAATTAATAAAGAGGAGAATCAAATGATTAATCAACCTGCAATGCAGACTCCCGAGGCACTACTAAGGTCGATCGAAAAACTTTACATGGATGTGACTGAACCTCTAGACCCGTACATTGCCCTTGCTCTCACAAACCTTAGTACAAAACTCGCTGAGACAATCTATTTAATGGGATATCAAGACGGTCAACGTATTTCTTCTTCTAGCTGCGGGTATTGCCAACCTGGTGAGTGCATGGGAAGAGCTTTTTAATCTAACTTATCTAACTCTATCTGGATAAATTGCTGTAGATCATTCCCCTAACATTTTGATCTACGGTAAGACCTTAAAGATTAACCCAATTGGTTTTTCAATTAAATGCTTGCTCAAAAAATAACCGCACTCGTCAAATTTAATCACTAGGGTTTGGATGGCGTAACAGTGGTTGTAGAGGCTCTAGGAAAGGCTTCGTCTACAAACCCAAGCTCCAAAAGTTGTTGGTAGGCTTGTTTACCTAAGTCCCGGGTGGGCTGTTGACTCCGCACTAATTGTACTAATAGCGGTATCGCTAATTCTGGCTGATTTTTGGCTCTATATACTAAAGCTAGCTGATAGGTAGATTTATCTCTTAATTGAGCAGATTGTAAAGCTTTTTGGCGATTACTATCGGCAATTCGATTATCTAAGCCCGTAAAACTACCAACGAGATCTTGGTAAAAATTAGATAGTTGGTTATAAATTTGGCGAGCATCTTGAAACTTAGTAGCGGCTAGTTCGTAGTTTTGTTTTGCTGCGGCATCCATTCCATCAGAAACTAGGCGTTCTGCTCCAGTCAAGCTGAAAACAGTAGTGTTTAAGGCATTTGGGTCAGCGGGTGGAGGTGTGGGCTTTGGCTGAGCGACGGCAGAATTAGAAACTACAGTTCCCAAGGAAATTAGAAGGGCAAAAATTAGATTAGTACCGTGATATCTGACCATAGTTGCAAGATGTTTACAGGGTGAGCAAAATTCTAGGTCATATTAGCACTTTATAATCTTTTAGTTGTGCCAGTAGTTATTGATTACATAAATTAGGCAAATATTGATTGTCAATTCAAATATTGTGTTACACCCTGCATGGTATTCTTGATAGAAAGATTATCCAAATTGCTTAGATTCCTTGAAAGTTCTTCCTGCTAAAAGTAAAGAGATTAAAAAATCTAGCGAAGCCATCGCCTCTAGTAAATTGTCTTCTCCATCTGTAGATTCAGTTGATGATTATGGGAACTTAAAGCTGAAGCTATTTGTTATTACTTTAGTCCTATCGGGCTTGATTTTTTTGGGAGTGGGTAGCTATTACGGATTAAAAGTTGCTCTAAATTATTTGTTGGGAGCATGCACTGGTGTGGTTTACTTAAAAATGCTGGCACAGAGTGTTGACGAATTGGGCAAGCAAAGAAATCGCCTCGGGTATTCCCGCTTAGGGGTATTTATTGGGGTAATGATTCTGGCAACCCGCCTCGATCAGTTACAAATTCTGCCGATTTTTTTGGGATTTATGACCTATAAAGCGGCAATTTTAGTTTTCTTGGCTCAAGATTTCATCCAAATTCCTAAACCTCTTTCCTAGCAAACTTAGTGCTTTAAGCTGATTTTGATTTTGGCTGAAACTAAAGGATAATTTACATCATCGAAGCCTTACTTGGTTTTATAGATAAGCAAATATAAATATGATTGATCAATTATTGTCGTACTCTAAAACCACTAATCTTGCCGCATTAGAAGTCGGAAAACACTTTTATTGGCACGTTGGCAACTTTGAAGTTCATGGACAAGTTCTAATTGTTAGTTGGATTGTAATTGGCGTTCTAGTTTTAGCTTCGGCGATCGCCACCAGTAATATTCAACGCGTTCCTGTTGGGTTTCAAAACTTTATGGAATTCGGACTTGAATATGTTCAAGGTATTGCTAAAGACCAAATTGGCGAAAAAGAGTATCGTCCTTGGGTTCCTTTTGTTGGCACCTTATTCCTGTTTATTTTTGTATCTAATTGGCTTGGTGCCCTCGTGCCATGGAAACTAATTGAGCTTCCTGCAGGAGAACTAGCTGCACCAACTGGTGACATTAATACTACAGTTGCTTTGGCTTTGCTGGTATCGGCATCTTACTTTTATGCTGGTATTAGTCGGAAGGGTCTTGGTTATTTTTCTAAATATGTCCAAGCATCTCCATTCCTACTCCCATTATGGGTTTTAGAAGATTTCACAAAACCTCTTTCTCTTAGCTTCCGTCTGTTTGGCAATATTTTAGCAGATGAACTAGTGGTTGGAGTTCTCGTTCTTTTGGTGCCACTGTTTGTACCGCTACCTGTGATGATTTTAGGGCTATTTACTAGTGCGATTCAAGCCCTAATTTTTTCCACTCTGGCAGCTTCTTACATTGGTGAAGCGATCGAAGGACACGGTGAAGAAGAGCATGAGCATCACTAGCTCAGTAGACTTGCTAGTAAATACCTAGCAAAGTAGTTTCAAATACATTTAACTCTTATTAAAAAGGAAAAAACATCATGGATCCATTAGTTGCCGCCGCTTCTGTTATCGCTGCCAGCATCTCTATTGGCTTGGCATCAGTTGGACCTGGCATTGGTCAAGGTAATGCCGCCAGCAGCGCTGTAGAAGGGATTGCTCGTCAGCCTGAAGCCGAAGGTAAAATTCGCGGAACCTTGCTTTTGAGCTTAGCTTTCATGGAAGCTTTAACTATCTATGGCTTGGTTGTAGCTCTAGTTCTATTATTTGCTAATCCCTTTGCTGCTTAGTTTTTCGGACTAACATGTGTGGCAATCTGGGAAACTTCTCTAGGTTGCGACCCACTGAAAATACTTAACTTGCTACCAAACTCCCATGACACTTTACTCAACATTTTTACTAGCGGTTGAGTCCGCAGAACCTAGCGGTGGCTTATTTGACTTCGATGCAACTTTGCCAATTATGGCAGTGCAGATTTTGATATTAGTGGCAATCTTAAACAATATTTTCTTTAAGCCTTTGACTAAAGCAATTGACGATCGCAATGATTATGTGCGAACTAATATTTCTGAAGCAAAAGAACGTCTAGAAAAAGCCGAGTCACTGGCTCAACAATACGAAGCCGAATTAGCTGATACCCGCAAATCTTCTCAAGTTATGCTTTTAGCTGCTCAAAGTGATGCTAATAAAATCCGAGCTGAACAGATTGCCTCTACCATAGCGGAGTCTCAGGCACAGATTATTGCTGCTAAAACTGAAATTGAGCAACAAAAATCCATAGCAATGGCGGCTTTGGATGCCCAAGTCGATGTGCTCAGCCGCCAAATTTTAGAGAAGCTACTCGGAAATTTGGTGAAAATCTGAGGAAACTATGAATAACAATTTACTTTTATTTAGCAACTTTTTGGTTGCGACAGAAACCCCCGAGCATTCAGGCTTTGGTATAAGTAGCGATATTTTTGGAACTAATTTGATCAATATTTTGATCATTCTGGCTCTGCTCATCTATATTGGTAGGGGGTTTTTGGGTAAAATCCTCGCCCAACGGCTCAAAAATATCGAAACTGCCATAAAGGATGCTGAGACTCGTAAGCTTAAAGCCGCAGATGAACTAGCAGATAGGCAAACAAAATTAACTGAAGTTCAAGCGGAATGCGATCGCCTTAGAACTAAAGCTGAAGCCGATGCTAAAGCAGCAAGTGAAGTTATATTAGCAACTATTGCTGTGGATATTGAACGTCTGAAAGCGACAGCAGGACAGGATTTGGCAACAGAACAGGAGCGAGCGATCATGCAACTGCGGCAACAGGTGGTGCAAAAATCCCTAGTTCAAGTAAAAGCATACTTTGATCAAGGGTTATCTGAAGCTACTCAGCAAGAGCTAGCCGATCGCAGCATTAGTCTTCTAGTTAGCGGAGGGGCAAAATGAAGAATAAATCTTTTAGCCAAGCAATTGTTGAACCATATGCCGAAGCTTTGATGGCATTGGCAAAGGAACAAAACTTGGTTGAAACCTTTGGTCAGGACATTCAATTTATTTTGACTACTTTAACTGAGTCCGAAGATCTGCGGAAACTGCTAAATGCTCCTTTGATTCCTGAAAGTGTTAAAAAAGATTTGCTGATCTCACTTTTTTCAACCCAAGTCAGTGTTTCTGTGGCAAGCTTCTTGGGCATATTAGTTGAGCGGCGGCGGATTTTATTTTTAGAAGCAATTTGCTTGAAGTTTCAGGCGCTTCTGAGGCAAATGAATCAAGTAGCTCTAGCTGAAATTTCCAGTGCTATTCCATTAACTGAAGCCCAACAGGAAACCTTAAAACTAAAAGTTAAGGAATTAACTGGTGCTAACAGTGTTGAGCTTTCAATTAAACTCAATCCTGACTTAATTGGCGGGGTGATCATCAAAGTTGGCTCTCAGGTGATTGATGCCAGTATTCGTGGGCAACTGCGCCGCTTGAGCAGTAGCTTAATGGTAAAAGTTTAATTAATTTTCCTAACTAGCGATCGCTAATCCTAGTAACCAAACATTGAGTAACTAAATATCGAGTAAAAGTAGTGAGTAAATCAAAATTATGGTAGCTATTAGACCAGACGAAATCAGTAATATTATCAAGCAACAAATTGAGCAATACAACGAACAATTGCAAGTCTCGAATGTAGGCACAGTTCTTCAAGTTGGAGATGGAATTGCCCGTGTATATGGCTTAGAAAAAGCAATGTCAGGCGAATTACTAGAGTTTGAGGATGGTACCATTGGTATTGCTCTCAACCTTGAAGAAGATAATGTCGGTGCAGTATTAATGGGTGCAGGGCGAGAAATTGCTGAAGGTAGCTCTGTTAAATCTACTGGTAAAATCGCTCAAGTTCCTGTAGGTGATGCATTTATCGGTCGGGTTGTGGACGCTCTTGCCCGTCCTATTGATGGCAAAGGTGAAATCAAGAATTCAGAGTTTCGGTTAATCGAATCTCCTGCACCTGGAATTATTGGACGTAAATCGGTATTTGAACCACTACAAACTGGGATTACCGCCATTGATTCCATGATTCCTGTTGGACGTGGACAAAGAGAATTAATCATCGGCGATCGCCAAACTGGAAAAACCGCCGTTGCGATTGATACCATCCTTAATCAAAAAGGTGAAGATTGTATTTGCGTTTATGTAGCGATCGGGCAAAAAGGCTCTACCGTTGCTAACGTAGTTAATATTCTCCGTGAAAATGGCGCATTAGACTACACGATTGTCGTTGCGGCAAATGCCAACGATCCTGCCACTCTTCAGTACTTGGCACCCTACACAGGTGCATCTTTGGCTGAATACTTTATGTACAAAGGTAAAGCAACCTTAGTTGTTTATGACGATTTGTCAAAGCACGCCCAAGCCTACCGCCAAATGTCTTTACTTTTACGCCGTCCTCCAGGTCGTGAAGCCTATCCTGGGGATGTTTTCTACCTCCACTCTCGCCTTCTAGAACGTGCAGCAAAGCTCAGTGATGATTTGGGTGGTGGTTCAATGACCGCATTACCAATTATTGAAACCCAAGCTGGTGACGTGTCCGCGTACATTCCTACCAATGTAATTTCTATTACCGACGGTCAAATCTTCCTGTCCTCTGACCTCTTTAACTCGGGAATCCGTCCTGCCATTAATCCTGGGATCTCCGTATCCCGTGTTGGTTCAGCAGCGCAGATCAAGGCAATGAAACAAGTTGCAGGTAAGATTAAGCTGGAACTAGCTCAATATGACGATCTAGTGGCGTTTGCTCAGTTTGCGTCTGACTTAGACAAAGCTACTCAAAACCAGCTAGCTCGTGGTCAAAGATTACGGGAATTGCTTAAGCAACCTCAGTATTCTCCCT
>JBBQHY010000038.1:0-11554 GCA_038324415.1 Pseudanabaenales cyanobacterium
TTTACCTCTTGATATAAAATCCTAGCTATGGATTCTACATTCATGTCAATCTCTGCTTGGCTTTCAGGTGTCATGACTTCTCTCTTTTTTTGTCCGATTTTATGCCATTATCACACATCAGCAAAAGTGGGACGCTCCCAAAAATTGAGCGTAAACATTTAACTTTGAGGACTCGAATTAAGCGATTAGCCCGAAAAACGATTTGCTTCTCTGAGACGATATTGATGCATGATATCGTCATTGGTCTGTTTATCAATCGTTATAAATTTCCTCTTCTAGTTTAATTACTGATTCAACAACTTTGTAACACTACCAAAATTTCTATAATTCTCTTTGCTATAACTACTTTTGGAGATATAGATGCTTTTCGATGATAAATTCATTGTTTTTTTGCAAGAAGATCCTGTAAATGGAGGGATAGAGATTTGTAACATCGCTTTGGGTAAAATAGGGCGGAATCCTAACAGGTATTGTTTAGCGAACTCAAACTCGCGCTGAAGAGCTTCCAAGTGACACAGGTTTTCTTTTAATTGCTAAAAGTTGGATCAGGTTTAGATTGTCACTCAAGAGATTTTTTCCAAATGTAAAGATCCAGAGGAGATCGCTTCTTCCAATCATAAAACCGATAAGTCTTAACTTTCAAGCAGTTATATTTTTAAGCTAAAGTTTAGGAATGGTTTAAAGATGAAAATGCAATCGCTAGGATTAGCGTACAGATATGTTGAGGTAAAAGCTGGTACCAAGGTTGACGAGCAATTTTTTGAGTTAGGAACCACGTTAAGATGATCGATACAATTAAAGTTGTGGCTTGCAGAAAACTAATAACGGCAGGATGGGCAACAAATATTGGTATGTTAATGGGTAAGCCAGAGCTATCTATTCCAAAAATTGCGCAAAAAGTTAAGACTGTGACTGGTAAAATTTTTCCTGCTTCTTCTAAAAATAAATGGAGATAGTGGGATAAATTTGTACCTAAAACCAGAGGTAAATAGCCATAGGCAAGCTGGATAAAAGGTCGGGGTTTACAGCTAGAGGTTGGATTTTGATTAAATTTTGTCCTAAAAAAATGTAGCGATCGCATCACGCCATAAGTAACAATAGGAATGATTGCAGAGACAATTAGAACTAAAAGAGATAGCCCTAAATGGGGTAGGAAATCATCTAAACTGAACTGCCATCCCCAAGCTAATTGGATCTCTGGTAACCGATGCAGGAATGCTCCCCCCAGTAATAACAAGAGCAAAGCTACTTCATAACTTCGGGGAATGTGAGTTGTCCATAATTCAATCCCTGGTGGACGTAGATTAAACTCCACTGAGCGGTGGGGACAGGCTTTCAGACAAGTCATACACAACACGCAATCTCGATTATCCTGAAGTTGAGCAGGATGGGAATAAAGAGGACAGCCATTGGTTTCTAAACCTTCACCTTTTTGGATGCCGCCTTTATAGCATTGATAGGTAGTGCATTCTGCCGAACAAGTTCCCTGATCCGCTCGGATTTCGGTCATCGACAACTTGGCAAATAATCCATTCATGCCACCAATGGGACAAAGATAGCGACACCAATATCTGCGTTCAAATATCAATGAACAAATAACTGCACCCGCCGTAATTAGTAGTAGGAGATAGGCGGAAAGATAGGCTGTATTTTGTAAATCCCAAAGTTCTTCCCATAAATAGATTAAAACGAATAAACCCCATAAAAACCAACCTCCCCAGCGTTCGCTTTTACTACGATCCCACTGTTTTAGGGAACGAGGGAATAGCCATAGTGATAATTTCTGGGTCACTTCGCCATAGATCATAAATGGACAGATCGAACACCAGAGTCTGCCCACAAACGGAAAGCTGATTAAAATTAGGGGCCACCACCATGCCCAAAATAAATTGAGGGCAAAATTGCGATCGCGGGTTTGAGGAGCTAAAAATAAAATTCCGACAACAAGAGTGTAAATAGGAAGAATTAGCCAATAATTTAGGCGAT
Source organism: Pseudanabaenales cyanobacterium (assembly GCA_038324415.1). Classification (GTDB taxonomy): domain Bacteria; phylum Cyanobacteriota; class Cyanobacteriia; order Pseudanabaenales; family Pseudanabaenaceae; genus PCC-7502. Next base: position 1,987 of record JBBQHY010000038.1, read on the forward strand.
TTGGAAACCAATCACTGCGTAAAAGCCGCCGTAAACTTGGGTAGGCATTGAGTAAATTAAAGCGAAATTGCTTACGTTTAGATTTGTTTGACCAGAATACAGATTCGGTTAAAGTATTTGCCCCCAAAGACTGAGCGATCGCCCGTGACACCATTGATTGCAGCTCTTTAAGATTTTCAGGAAAGTCATAGCTTTGCAAACTGCGTAATGCCTGATCGGTGATTTTGGGTTTGGGCAAACCGCGATCGCGACACAATAAACTAACGTAATATTCGACGTAGGGTTTAATGTCAGATTTTCGCACCCTTAAAGCTGGCACTTTAATTAAATGTTTGGCACAGAGGGCATAGGTCGGCTCATGTTTTTCCGAGACTAGGATAATCCGAGCTTCACACAGACAGGTTGGAGATGATTCGGGACTGCCTACGGGCTTAAATGTACCTTGTTCTAGGAGTTCCTTAATCTTAGGCATCACTTCTTTTGGTAACTCTTGAATATTATTCAAAACCAAAGTCCCCTGTCCAATCCATGTCAATATACCCAGATTGCCATCAACTCGACCAAATAGTTCGGCGCCGCTAGCTTGGATCAGACTGCAATTAATTTTAGCGATCGCTTCACGGCGAAATCCAGAATTAAAATGAATTAAGGCAGCAATATTATCTTTGTCTAGTCCTGCCTCACCTAGAATGACCACAGGTTTGAGATCGCCACTGGCATTTTTAATATCTTGACGCAGCCTTAAGGCATAGCGACTTCTACCGATAATTCCCCGCTCGGCTTTAGTGACTAGGTAAGGTTGGAGAGCTTGGGTGCGATCGCTGATCCATTCTGAATTTGTAGGTGAATTAGCGGGTGAATTGCCAGATAAATTGCCAGATAAATTAACAGAGTAGTTCACTTTTTAGTCAAATTTAAATTTAGGCATACATTAACACTGAATTATGGAAGGCTCTCAACGATGGTTAATAGACTGTAACTTAATGCGATTCTATTGATTAAATTCCCAATTTTTACTCTGCTACTCGCATTAAGTAGAAATGACATAACTGGTTTCTTGGAGAAAACCTTGAATTTTAGGGAATTGGTATAATTAATCTTCATTAAGCATTTCTGATCATTCTTAACTATGCCAGAATTCAAACTCAGCGCACCGTGGGCACCGACTGCCGATCAACCTAAAGCGATCGCTCAATTACTAGAAGGTTTAGAGTCAGGAAAACGGTATCAAACTCTATTAGGGGCGACTGGGACGGGCAAAACCATGACGATCGCCTCCACCATTGCCAAATATCAAAGACCGACCTTAGTTCTGGCACATAATAAAACCTTAGCAGCACAGCTTTGTAATGAGCTTAGGGAATTTTTCCCAGATAATGCCGTCGAATATTTCATCAGTTATTACGATTACTATCAGCCCGAAGCGTACATTGCCGTAAGTGATACCTACATTGAGAAAACCGCATCTATTAATAATGAAATTGATATGTTGCGCCATTCTGCCACGCGATCGCTATTTGAACGCAAAGATGTAATTGTTGTAGCCTCCATTAGTTGCATTTACGGGTTAGGAATGCCCGAAGAATATCTCAAAGCCTCCATTCCGCTCAGAGTCGGCACTACCTACGATCCAAGGGAATTACTTAAGGATTTAACCGCCGTGCAGTACGAACGCAATGATTTGGAATTGGGTAGGGGCAAATTTAGGGTTAGAGGCGATATTCTGGAAATTGGACCTGCCTACGAAGATCGGATTATTCGGGTTGAATTTTTTGGCGATGAAATAGAAGCTATCCGCTACGTCGATCCCATTACTGGCGAAATTCTCCTCAGTTTAGAAGGGATAAATATTTATCCTGCCAAGCACTTTGTTACACCTGAAGATCGATTACAAGAAGCGATCGCTAATATTAGGATCGAAATGGATGAGCGGCTAGATGAATTCACAAAAACTGGGAAGTTACTAGAAGCCCAGCGCTTAGAACAACGCACTCGCTATGATTTAGAACTTTTAAGTGAAGTTGGTTTTTGTAATGGCGTTGAAAACTATTCCCGTCACCTCGCAGGTAGAAATGCAGGCGATCCACCTTCCTGTTTAGTCGATTACTTTCCCTTAGAGGATTGGCTGTTAGTTGTGGATGAATCCCACGTATCTATTCCCCAATTGCGAGGAATGTACAACGGCGATCAGGCACGGAAGAAGATTTTGATCGATCATGGCTTCCGATTGCCCAGTGCAGCGGATAATCGCCCATTAAAAAGTGATGAATTTCTAGGCAAAATCAATCAATGTATTTTTGTCTCGGCTACACCTGGAGATTGGGAGCTAGAAGTTTCAGAACAAGTTGTGCAGCAAATTATTAGACCCACAGGCGTTCTCGATCCAGAAATATTTGTGCGTCCCATTGAAGGGCAAGTAGATGATTTATTGGGCGAAATTAAGCTGCGGGTGAGCAAAAACGAAAGAGTTCTGATTACTACTCTTACCAAGCGCATGTCAGAGGATTTAACTACTTACTTTCAAGAACGCAATGTTAATGTTAAATACCTCCATTCTGATATTAAATCTATTGAGCGCATCGAAATTCTGCAGGGACTTAGGAAAGGTGAATTTGATGTTTTAATCGGTGTAAACCTGCTCCGAGAAGGTCTAGATTTACCTGAGGTTTCCCTAGTGGCAATTTTGGATGCTGACAAGGAAGGATTTTTACGTTCATCGCGATCGCTCATTCAAACCATAGGTAGAGCCGCCCGCAATCAGAACGGACAGGTAATCATGTATGCCGATCGCCTGACAGATAGCATGGAATACGCCATTAGTGAAACTGTCCGCCGCCGCCAAATTCAAATCGAACATAATCTAAAACATGGGATTACACCAAAATCTACGATCAAGAACTTCAACAATGGTATTCTAGATTTCCTCTCAATTTCTCGGCGACTAAATGAACAGTCTACAGAATATACAGTTAAAGACGAATGGGGAATCCCTTTGGACACTATTCCCGAACTGATCCAACAGTTAGAGTCACAGATGCAGGAAGCTTCAAAAAAGCAAGAGTTTGAACTAGCCGCCCAACTGCGAGATCGCATTAAAAATCTCCGAAATCAACTCCTAGGCAAGCGCACATAACCATAAAAATATTGATCAAAATCACAATCTAATCAAAGTGGAATCGAGTAAAATTCTATAGCCAAATCAAACAGTCTAATTATGAAGAAATTACTCAGCTTAATTCCCCTAACCATAGTCATGATGGTTGCCACAACTACCAAAGCCGCCGCAGACGCACCTGGCATGTCTTGGACATGGAGAGATCAAACCCAAAGCCATAGGCGATGTGTTGATAAAGCCGATGCCGCGCTTAGAGACTCTGGATTTGATAATAATGTTGAAGTTGTGGGAACAGCACCAGATAACTCGATCTTCGGTACAAATAGTGACTACAGAGCCGCAATCCGATGCGTAACCGAAAAGAAACTTGTCATGTTCTTGGTAACAGGAGATGGACCCGACTCCAGTAAACTCCAAAAGCGGTTGGTTAATAATTTTCTAGGGCAGTAATGACAGAAAACTATTGAGTCGGAATACTATCCAATAGTTGTTTTTTGGCATCTTTAGTTTCGTAGACACAATCGACAGTAGGAGTTTTTTCGAGATCGCCTGTATAACCAAACGTATTCATGCGATCTTTACAATCCCTAATATCTTGATCGTTTACCGCTTTTTTCTGAATCAGTAAATTCCAGTTGTTAGGTAATACGACACAACCAGGAACTGTTTTAGCTTGGCTTACAAATACATTAAAGGGGTTGAGGGTGACATAGACACGGCTCGTCATCACCATTGCCGATGCCCCATAGTTATTGCAAAACTCTCGGCTCGGAGCTTTGACATCTAAACTAATTGCATCTAGGGTTTGAGGGGTAGGATTAAGGGTAGAAAGAGCCACGCCTAACCCTAGTCCTAGGGCGAAAATAGCCGCAGCGATCGCTAGTTTTACTCCCGAACTCATTCCAGCGGAAGTTGAAAAAGAATTAGACGCATTAGAAGGAGATGTACGACGACGAGCCATAGAGTATATCTACTGTGAATATTTGACTATACCTTAACATTTTATAGAGTGGAACTAGGGATGTTGGAACTCTGATAAATTAACTAAATCAATTAACTAAATCAATTAGGCGGTTTCTGATAAAAAATATACCCAATCCGAAGCCCCTAAATCCCCATTTCTGGGGACTTTGATTTTCAGAACCCCCAGAATTGGGGCAGGGGGCTGGGTAGATTCTTTAAAGGACATCTTCTTAACTAAACGAGAGATCGATAAACCCTATAGTCAATTTCTGGAAAGATGTTATCCATATATTCCACTTTATCCAGCCAACCGCTATCAATAGTGCCAGCATTAATATCATCAAAAAGTTTATTAAATCGGGAAAGATGCGATCGCGTGCGGCGAATAGCATAGGGCACCATGGTTCCAGTCCGCATAATAAAAGCCCAATCCGAAGACTGTGCCAATAACAATTCCCTAGCCGCTTGGTTCAAAGCTTTCAGTGCCAATTCATCCGCAGGCTCACTGGTAGCTAGGGAGATCATCCGTTCCGCAGCTTTGTGTAAATGGGGATATGCCCAAGCATTAGTTTCATTTAGCCAATATTCATGGAAGCCCTTATGTCCCCAACTCGACTGGGCGGGACGGGATACTTGTTGGGTGGGATGATCTCGCAAATAGTCCGCAAGGTGAGTCATGGCATAGGTATTTTGATCGAAATGAGACTTGCGAATCAGATAATCAATAAACCAAGGGCCTTCATACCACCAATGCCCAAATAGCTCGGCATCGTAGGGTGAGACAATTATGGGGCTACGTCCAATCATCTGGTGTAAATGCTCGACTTGGCGCTCACGATTAAAAGCAAAGTTACTGGCGTGATCTGCAGCTTTCTCCTTTGCCCAGTAAGGATCGTAATATTGTTTAGCATCTAAATCTAGACCCCGACCCGTAATTTTATGATATTTAACTCCAGTATTTTTGCGCTGACCATTGGGCATAATGTAGGGCTTAATGTATTCGTATTCTGCCTCCCAGCCTAAGTCTTTGTAAAATTCTCGATATACAGGGTCGCCGGGATAGCCTACCTCTGACGACCATACCTGTTGGGAAGATTCATGATCGCGACCAAAGACTGCCACGCCAGCTTCAGTAAAAATCGGGGCGTAGGTGCCATAGCGGGGGCGAGGTCTACCATATAAAAGTCCGTGTCCATCGGTCAAAAAGTACCGCAACCCCACATCGGCAATCATCCGATCTAAGCCTTCAAAGTAGGCGCATTCTGGCAACCAAATCCCATTAGGAGGTCTACCAAAAGCTTCTTCGTAGTGATCGACTGCTACCTTTAGCTGCGCCCATACGGCTTGGGGATACATTTGCATGAGGGGTAGATAGCCGTGGGTGGCTCCACAGGTTATGATTTCAAGGTTATTACTATCGACAAATTGTTTGAAGGCTGTAATTAAATTCCCTTTATATTTTTCCCAGAGCGATCGCACTTCGGCAAATTCTTGAACGTAGTAATCAGCTAAGTAACGTAAATGTCCGTGATTATTAACTTCATACTCGGTTTTAACAAGCTTTTGGAGTTTGGCTAAATGCAGATCGTAGCGTTCTTGGAGTAATGGATCTGTGAGCATGGAAATTAGCGGCGGCGTCATGCTCATGGTAATTTTGAAGTCGATACCATCCTTTTTTAAGCCTTCAAATACTTTTAATAAAGGAATATAGGTCTCTGTAATTGCCTCGTATAGCCACTCTTCTTCTAAGACATAGTCGCTTTCAGGGTGTCGCACAAAAGGAAGGTGAGCGTGCAAGACAAGGGCAAGATATCCAATAGTCATATATTATTTTTATTATTTTTCCGTTAAGGCGCATAAAACTTTCAGCTGCACCCAAAGCTTATATTGAAGCAATTCTAAAATATTAAGTAGACATCCACGAACTTAATTAACGGATGTTAAGCTTATGTCTCTACGTTTTTTGTGTTTTGCCTAAGCTGATAGTTAAATTTGTTCAGTTAGGCGATTTCTGGTAAAAAAATTACCCATCCTAAACTCCCTAAATCCACAATTCTTGGGACTTTGATTTTCAGAACCCTCAGAATTGGGGGCTAGGGGGCGGATTGGCATTGACTTGTCTAGTTTCTATACTTGTGTGGACACAGTAGGAATTGGGGCAGGGGGCTTAGTCGATTCTTTAAAGGAAATTTCCTTAAATTATCTCAAGGCATTTCGCAGGATGACCAGTATTTGTTTAGAGTGACCATGAGTTCGACAAATGTAGCAAAAGCGATGGGCTTGAGTAGGTATCCCGCCACATTTGAGTTATAGGCGTCGATACGATCGCGGTCAGCATTGGAGGTTGTAAGAACTACAACTGGAGTTTGCTTAAGGTTAGGATCGGCTCGCAGGGTCTGTAAAAACTCAATCCCATTCATCTTTGGCATATTTAAATCTAATAAAATCAGGCGGCGCTGATTAGGTACTGATGGGAAATTTTCACTATTTCCTCTCAGCATTTCTAGGGCTTCGATGCCGTTATTGGCGATGTAGAGATGATTGGTAACGTTACCTTTTTTAAAAGCTCGTTGCATATTCATTATGTCTACTTCATCGTCTTCAACTAGTAAGACGTTCATAAATTGGGTTTCACTCGCTTTCATTAAATTAATATTTTTAGCTTTAGCCTTATGTAAGCACTTTCAAAAAATTAAACTAGATTTGCTTACTTAATAAGACTTTTATATAAAATCCAATTTGAAAATCGCACAAAATTATATACTATTTGCTATTGATTTATCATAAATGAAAAGCTATTTTACTTGGTTCAGTCAATAGGTGCAAATTAACTTGGTTTGTTATTCTCTCTAATTTGTAAACTAGAAACTGACCCGATCGTAGATTTTAGCCAAGTAAATCGAAAAGTTGTACCTTTGCCAACTTCTGATTCTAGGGAAATTACCCCGCCCTCGCCTTCTACAATTTTTTTGACGATCGCTAATCCTATGCCTGTACTTTCTTTAATATCACGGGCTACTAGGGTTTGAAAAACATAAAAAATCTTCTCATGAAATTGCGGATCGATGCCTTTGCCATCATCTGTAACTGCAAATTCGTAGCGATCGCCCAAATCTTTAACCGCCACTTTGACCATACCTGAATCACTAGGATGATGCTTAATCGCATTATCAATCAAGTTTGTAAATACCTGTTTTATCAGCATTTTTCTTGCGCTAAATGTGGGCATATTGGGGGAGACCATGACGATCATTAAACTTGAGGGTGGTGCTATGGTTTCGATCACCTCTATCAGTATTGCCCCCACATCCACAGATTCCAGTTGAGTAGGCACTCGTCCCGCCCGTGAATATTCTAATAGCCCATCTAGTAGCGCATCCATTCGATATACCCGATCGCGGAGAAGCTGCATCTGCTTTTGGTTTTCAGCAGGAATTTGCCCCACTAAGTCTTCTTCAATCCACACTGATAGATTAGCGATCGCCCTTAGAGGTGCTTTTAGGTCATGGGATGCTACGTAGGCAAACTGATCGAGTTCATTATTCCGTTCTGCCAATAGCCAGTTAGTCACACTTAAATTTTCGTTTAATTCAGTGAGCTCATCGGCACGGGCTTGGAGTTTGTCAGAAGCATTTTGGCGATCGCTAATATCTCTGATAATTAAAATGCGGCGATGATCGAGGGCAATGTCACTGATAGAAATCTCAACGGGGAAATAGTTACCTGTTTTGTGATGTCCCATTGTTTGCCACGGAAAGGCAATTTCCGTAATTTTAGCTTGGGTGAACGGAAAGATTTCATTTATGGCATCAGTAGGCTCTGGTAAAAGTATCCGCCAATCCTTACCAGCAACTTCGGCAACGCCGTAACCAAACATTTTTATGGCGGCATTATTAAAGCTTTCAATCTGATTTTGTAAGTTCAGAATCACGACGCTATCCACCACATTCGCTACGATTATCTGGGTTAGACTTTTACTCTCTAGCAAATTTCGTTCGCGATCGCGTAAATCTTGGACAAGGGAAGCAAATAAAATAATGGAGAGCGACGTACCTAGAATACTTACAGCTAAAGTAACCCAGATAACTATGATGTTATATTCCCGCTGCTGGGAAAGGATTTGTTTCCGTGCCATCAGCGATCGCCGCTCTTCAGACTCAAACTGATTAATTACCACCCGCACTTCATCCATTTTCTGTTTACCCTCAAGCAAAATGGGACGTGAGGTAAGAGCAGGTTTCCCCATCGGCTCATTGCTGTCTCGAATATATTGGACTCCCTTTTGGAGGATAACCATCCTCTCTTGCGCCAATTGTTTTATCTGTTGAGCCGTTTTTGCCTGACTAGGATTATTTTGAACAAGATCTTTAATTTGGTCGAGGGCAGGCGGCAGATCGATCTTTGCCATATTATAGGGTTCAAGAAAAATAACATCACGACTGACATTGAATCCCCGTACACCAGTTTCAGCATTTAGCAAAGCCACCAGCACCAGTTGGCTACTTAAAAGTAGCTCTTGGGTGCGATCAACATATTTTTCAGCTTCGAGCACTTTTTGACGCAACAAAACCTCAGCACCGACAGAAGCAATTAAGCAAGCAAGGGGAATAATTAGCACCACTCCACCCCGAAACCGAATCGGAAATCGCTGCCATCGAGTTTTTATAGCTTGGAATGGGAAAAAAGAGTTCATTTGAAATTTCGAGCTTATAAAATATACGTTTTAGTACTCACCTTACGCAGAAGAGTTTAAGACCCTCACCCTCGCCCTATCCCAAAGGGCGATACGTAGTATACACAAGCCTCAAACTGCGCCAAGTTACTGCTAATCCCCCCCCTAGACCCCAATTTTGGGGAAATAAGAAAATTTAATTCCTTCAAAGTCCCCCAGTATTGGGGGATTTAGGGGGCTTGACATATTGAAACGTAGCCAGTTGAACTTGAGTGTACACGGGAGCCCAAAGGGCGATGGGACAAGAATTTCTCTGACAAACTCTCTAACTACTCTATTGAGTTTTCAATATCCAAATTATGAAAGTCATCTACTTTTAACTGTGCGATCGCCATTTCTAACCATAAATGTAAATCACGTTCGTACAAGTTTGATGGTGGTACAGTTGCTTGAGTTGACATTGATTTTCCCCTTTTGTTTAGTGTCTTAGGCGATCAATTTAATGAGTAAGTTTACATGTTTCTGCTTGATTTAGCTCTTGAATATTAGGATTTTTTTATGCTACATAAGTTCTAATCATATTAATTGACATCCTCCCACGGCTAAAGCGCGTGGGATTCCTAAGACTCACGACTTAGGTTTCTGTTTCTTCCTATCACTAGGATTTCGCAACCGCTCTTTAGAGGTATCTCTATCAGGTCTTATGTTCGCTCCACAGACTGACACTGCGAGTCCCGCAGCCAGAATATTCTTAGCAGCATTGATATCTCGATCATGGTGACTTCCACATTTAGGGCAATCCCACTCTCTAATATTCA
>JBBQHY010000039.1:0-11414 GCA_038324415.1 Pseudanabaenales cyanobacterium
GTTGACGCAGTATCACTCCTACCAATTCTGGTATCGTCATTCCTTCTAGCTTTTCTCGTTCGTATTGCTGCGGTTCTTTCATTTCGTTACTTTATCCTTTTCTCGATATTTGTCAACCCTCTTACCTGATTGCTTACGAAATATACACAGTGTTAAATGGGGTTAAGGGGCAAAGCCCCTTCGTGGGGGCGCAGCCCCCACACCCCCAAAAGACTAATCTTTGACTGGGAAGGGAGTATGTTATGGACTTTTGGTTCTGGTGCCAAGATTAATTGAATAATGCCAATCCCAATAGAGGAAGTTTCTTTCTCTGCCCAATCTTCTAAATAAATTCGCATTATTCTGCCACTGGATACAAGCTCTTGAAAATGAATTGATACTTCTGGTTCAAAACTGCGTTTGGAAAATATTGCTACTGCTTGCCTGTCTTGCTTAGGACGATATTGATTTGGATAGATGAAAATCTCGGCTAAAAACTCCCAATAAAAGTCGGGCTTGGATTGAAACTGTACTTCCAGAAAGATAATCGGCTGTTCTATGGCATCTGACAGAAATATCCCATCAAAGCGAATTGCCTTTTCTTTTACCTCGGCTGATGTAAACCGATAGCCTTCTACAAATGGACGATCGCACAATTCAAATAGCAGGGATTGGAAAGATGTAAACAGTTTGTAAAATAAGGTATCTGTTTTCATGTCATGAAGCAATTTAGACCTTAGTGTATCCAAGGTTAAGCACATATAATTGGCTATCTTTATTGGAAAGATAAATTCTTAATATTTAATTTCAAGCAAATCCACCCATGTCAATAGTATTTATTAATCGAACCGCCACGATCGCAACTATGCATGGAAAAGAAAAGGTGATTGCGCCGATTTTACTTCAGGAATTTGGGATCAAGGCGATCGCTCCAGCGAATTTTAACACTGATATATTTGGGACATTTACCCGTGATATTGAGAGATCGAGCACACAAATTGCGGCGGCAAAACGTAAGGCAGAAGCAGCCCTAGAATTAACTGCTCAAACTTTAGCGATCGCTAGTGAAGGCAGTTTTTTTCCCCATCCCGTTATAGGTATTCCCTGTAATCGTGAAATTATATTTTTGCTTGATCAATCTAGTGGAGTGGAAATAGTTGGTGAGGAGTTATCCTTAGCCACTAACTTAAGCCATAGACTCATCAAAAACTGGCAGGAGGCAGAGGAATTTGCTCAAAAAATTGGCTTTCCCGATCATGCTTTGGTGGCGATCGCCATCGATGGCAAAATTACTAAAGGCATCACTACACTTAAAGATTTATCAGAGGTGGTGGAGCTAAGTTTGCAGAGACTTCCGAATGAGCCATTGCATCTTGAAACCGATATGCGGGCTTTCCATAACCCCACACGAATGCTAAATATTGAAAAGGCGACTTGGGATTTGGTGAAAAAAATGCAAAGCCTTTGCCCCCAATGTTATTCTCCTGGATATGCGATCGCAGCATATAAATCTGGTTTACGCTGTGGTGCCTGTGGGATTCCGACCAGCCTGACACGTGCAGCAATTTATAAGTGTCAAAAATGCAAGTTTAGCCACGAGATTGAATTTCCAAATGGTATCGAAACAGCAGATCCCCAATACTGTGACTTTTGTAATCCCTAGACTGGCAGAGTTCTATAGTGTTGGACTTTCGATCTGGTAGTGCTTCAAACTTGTTGACTGGGAATTTAGCAAGAAGTCCGCAAACGAACGCAAAGGTATTTTTACCGAATCTAGTTAATCAAGAATTCAACAACTCAGTTACACTACCCAAATTTCTTTATACCCATTTGAAATGTGTTATGTTATCAACCCAGATCGGTTTTGATAGACATTAGCTATTAAACGTAAGGGGGAAAGTTTGGTGAAAATCCAACGCTGTCCCGCAACTGTGTTTTATTACATTTATAGCTTCATTTTTATAAATGCTAATAATGAGTCAGAATGCCCTCCGATCTCATATACACAACTACATTCATCTGCGAGGTATAGGTGGAAAAAAAAATTCACAGATTATTTGTCTGTACTACCTGTGCGAGTACTTGGCAAGACGGAAAACGGATCGGAAAAAGCGGCGGCGATCGCCTTTTTGCAGAACTCTCAGAATTGCATCAAAACTGGAACTTAAAGGCAGAATTTATAATTGAACCAGTCAGTTGTATGAGTGCCTGTAGTCGCTCTTGCGTTGTATCATTCTCAGCCTTGGGAAAATACACCTATCTATTTGGAGAATTATCGCAATCAGCGGCGATCGCTATTTTGGATTGTGCCAGTAACTATCATGCTCACTCTCAAGGAAATTTACCGTGGTCAGAACGTCCTGAGCCATTAAAGAAAGGCATATTGGCAAAGATTCCTACTTTAGCTTAATTAAAAATTACTTGTAAATTAAATCATAGAATATTCCATAGCTAAATAATTAACGGTATAGTTCTATCTCTATCGATATAGAAAATCGTATCTCTATATACAGAATAAAGTACTTGTAATTGTTGAAATGGTATCTCAAAGTCTTAACAAACCTAAAAACTTGAAAATCTAAAAACTTGAGGTAGTTTATGACTTTATTGCTGTTCTCTCTAAACCCACACTTGTTAAACAAAGTATCCCAAAACTGAAATGAGATTATCTTCCCAAAACTTTAAAATATTCCCGCAGGTCTGCACAGCCAGTGTATTTGCATTTATAACCTTCTTCGCCAATAATGCCTCGGCGTGGGCAGCCGAAGATCCTCTAAAACCAGCCTTAGATGCTGCTGCTAATGCTCAAATTGCTGGTGATACTTCATTTATGTTGCTATCTACAGCGTTAGTTTTACTGATGACACCAGGATTAGCCTTTTTCTACGGTGGTTTTGTTCGATCTAGAAATGTTCTCAACACGATGATGATGAGTTTTATCCTCATGGGTATCGTGGGAACAACTTGGATTTTATGGGGCTATAGCCTCGCTTTTGCTCCTGGTAATCCTTTTATTGGTGGATTGCAGTGGGCATTTTTGAATGGAGTAGGTTTGGATACTACTGATTATCTGAAAGGCAGTTTGCCTGAAGCCGTTGTTTCATACGCAGCAACCATTCCTCACCAGAATTTTATGATTTATCAGGGAATGTTCGCCATTATTACCCCAGCTTTAATTTCGGGTGCGATCGTGGAGCGGATTAGTTTCAAGGCATATTTTTGGTTTATTCTACTTTGGTCTAGCATTCTCTACCCAATTTTTGCACATATGGTTTGGGCGAAAGGTGGATTTCTTGGTCTTTACGGTGGAATTAATTCCTTGGACTTTGCAGGTGGAGCGGTAGTTCACATTAGTTCGGGAGTTTCGGCACTGGTTGCAGCTTGGGTAATTGGTCCCCGTGTAACTTACCCGTCACGTCCTTCCGCTCCTCACAATGTGCCTTACATTCTGCTAGGTGCTGGTTTGCTTTGGTTCGGTTGGTTTGGATTTAATGGTGGTAGTGCCTTAGCATCAGGTGCTTTAGCAACTACTGCATATGTAAATACAACAACCTGTGCTTCTGCTGCGGCATTAATGTGGGTGATCTTAGAGTGGGTTTTGCGAGGTAAGCCAACTGCTGTAGGTGTTGCCACTGGGGCTGTTGTTGGTTTGGTGGGAATTACTCCTGCGGCTGGTTTTGTTACACCAGTTGCATCGATCCTGATTGGAGCAATTACTACAACTGCGTGCTTCTTTGCTCTGAATCTGAAAGCTAAGTTACAATTTGATGATTCTCTGGATACCTTTGGGGTACATGGTGTCGGTGGAACCGTAGGTGCAATATTGACTTCAGTTTTTGCTACTAGTGCAGTCAACCCAATTTTGGGCAAGGATGCAGCTGGTAAAGTTTTACCTGTAGGAGTAATTGATGGACATGCTAGTGAACTGCTTACTGAATTAATTGCGATTGGCGTTACATACGTTGTGGCTGGGGTGGGGACATTTGCAATTTTGAAACTACTCTCCCTATTTATGGAATTAAGAGTTAAGCCTAATGCTGAAGAACAGGGCTTAGATATTAGTGAGCATGGCGAAGAAGCGTATGACGAAGCTTTGGCATCTGGACTTACTCCGTTTATGAGCGATAAGTAAGATCACTTTTTAATTGATGATTTTGTAATCAAAGATGCAGAATTGTAGGCTGGAATTGATAGACCCTACACATAGATGAAAACTTGCACTTTCCGCGTAGGGAATGTCTGAAAAATCTTTACAGTACAAATGAATGGGAATTGAAAAGCATGAATATAAGGGTTCGTGGTTCTAGTCGGAGAAGTCGCTCCACTAGACCACAAGGTGAGGTAGTTAGTTTATTTACAAACTTAAAGTCGGGAATTAAGCGGTTAACTCCAACAGCTAAGGCTTGTATTCCATTTGTGGCAATTATCCTAATGTTATGGGGTGTAGCTGCTCAAGCACAAGCTCCAACTGCTCCAACTGTAGAACAGCAAATTGGCACACTCAAAGTTGGCATGGATACCATGTGGGTAATGGTGGCTGGGATGCTGGTATTTTTTATGAATGCTGGCTTCTGTATGTTGGAAACTGGGTTTTGCCGTCAAAAGAATGCAGTTAATGTACTTTCCAAAAACTTAATCGTGTTTGCCCTATCTACGATCGCTTTCTGGGCGATCGGATTTGGGATCATGTTTAGTGATGGCAATAACTTATTTGGGACAGCAGGAGGGTTTTTCCTTTCTGGTGCTGATAATAGCCCCGCTACAGGTGACGCATCATATAAAGGCATTTTTGGTTCTCTAAATTGGACTGGAGTTCCCTTAAACGCCAAATTCTTCTTTCAGCTAGTATTTGCTGGAACTGCAGCTACTATTGTTTCTGGCGCAGTGGCAGAACGCATTAAATTTGGTAGCTTTTTAATTTTTAGTTTGCTCTTAGTCGGTGTTTGTTATCCCATTACAGGAAACTGGATTTGGGGTGGAGGTTGGCTAGCTGACATGGGCTTCTTTGATTTTGCTGGTTCTAACGTTGTTCACGCAGTTGGGGGCTGGGGAGCTTTAATGGGGGCAGCAATCTTAGGTCCGAGAATTGGGCGTTATAACCAAGATGGTAGCTCTAACCCAATGCCAGGGCACAATATGAGTATTGCTACATTAGGAGCTTTAATCCTGTGGTTAGGGTGGTTTGGATTTAACCCTGGTTCGACTATGGGTGTTGGTGATGGTAGTGCGATCGCACATATAGCTCTAACTACAAATACTGCTGGAGCTTTTGGTTGTCTTGCTGCTACGGCAACTGCGTGGTTAGTTTTAGGTAAGCCTGATTTATCCATGATTATTAATGGACTTTTGGCTGGTTTAGTGGCTGTTACTGCTGGCTGTCAGTGGGTATCTGTTCCTTCTGCGGCTATTATTGGGTTTATTGGTGGGGTACTTGTCGTTTTTGCAGTTAGTTTCTTTGACAAACTTCAAATTGATGATCCTGTAGGTGCTATATCTGTTCACCTTTGCAATGGAGTTTGGGGTACTTTAGCTGTAGGTCTATTTGCGATTGGTCCAAGTACCGAACCTGGAGCGATATACTCAGCTGGACCTGCCGCTGGTCTATTGTTTGGCGGTGGAATTACCCAGCTTATACCGCAATTTGTAGGTGTTGCTGCGGTCGGCGGATTTACAGTATTGGTAACTGGAATTTTCTGGGTAGTTCTTAAAGTTACCCTTGGCATTAGAGTTACTCCTGCGGAGGAGATGGAAGGTTTAGATATTGCTGAACACGGTATGGAAGCCTATTCTGGGTTTGTCAAGGAATCTGTCAGTACCCAAAGTGCTCACTCTAGTAGCAGCAGTAGTAGTGAAGCATACTAAACTTTAGCTAAGTTGAGACTTGTATAATTAAATTTATTAGCCACTTTCTATAACTAGAGAGTGGTTTTGTCATTTTTAAGAAACCTTAAAAATGATCGCCGACATTGTCAAAAGGATTTATACCTAATCTCTAATCAAGGACTTTACATTTACAAATAAGGGTCGCATTTTAGAATTTGTAATAAAGATTATTTATAATTTTTTGGAGATAGTGTATTACGGACGAATGTACTGACTTTTTACTTAATACTCCCTTCCCACCATAGAAAAATACACAGTTTAAATGGGGTTAAGGGGCAAAGCCCCTTCGTGGGGGCGCAGCCCCCACACCCCAAAAAGACTAATCTTTGACTGAGAAGGGAGTATCTGATGTTACGTGGAAGGTTCTAAGACCCTCACCCCCAGCCCCCTCGCCCTTTGGGAGAGGGGCTGGGGGTGAGGGCAATCTTCGTTCCATGTAACATCAGTTAATATATCGGAAATTTAACTCCCCTTAGATCCTATTAACTGAGCGATAAAGTCTTGGTAGTCGATGCTTAAACCCACATAGAATTTCCCAAGCGATCGTGTTTGTAGCTTCTGCCCAGCGATCGGCATTGTCACTTTCACTATTTCCTAATATTGTCACCACATCACCCACCTGTACTTCAGAAATATCCGTCACATCAATTAAGCATTGATCCATGGTGATTGTGCCAATTTGAGCTGCCTTGCGATCGCAGATAGTTACAAAAAGCTGATTAGATAATGCTCTCGGTACTCCATCCGCGTAGCCGATCGCCACAGTGGCAATTATCATATCCTTAGGAGCTATAAACGAATATCCATAGCTAACGCCAGTTCCCGCTGCAATGTTCTTAACTTGAGTAACCCTAGCTTTCACTTGGAGCGCAGGGCAAAGGCTAAGGGATTTATCTTTAATCTTCTCTTTAAAATGGGGGGCAGGATAAAACCCGTATACTCCCAATCCACAACGTACCAAATCATAATGTAAATCCTGATCCGTCATCATTCCTGCGGTATTAGCAAAATGAATTAAATTTGGATGAATATTTAGCTCTTTTAGTAAACCAATCACTTGCTCAAATCTTTGGTGCTGAAGTTGGAGAATAGTCCGATCTAATTCATCAGCCGTTGCTAAATGAGAATATATGCTGTGAATTTTTAAATGAGGCAAACTATGGAAAAGCTTAATAAAATTCTGAGCCGATCGCCAGTCAGTTCCTAATCGAGACATTCCCGTATCAATTTTGAGATGAACTAGGAGGGGATTAGTGGAATCCTCAAGGGTTTCGTTAAATAAGAATGCTTGTTCACTTGAACAGATAGTTGGTTGCAGTCGATGCTTGGCGATCGCTCTAATTTCATCAGGACTATTAGTTGCACCCATAATCAAAATTGGCGCCGTAATTCCTGCATTCCGTAACTGCACACCTTCAACAATAGTTGCTACACCTAACCAAGTTGCCCCCGCTTCTAATACTGCTTGACTGACAGCGATCGCCCCATGCCCGTATGCATCAGCCTTAACCACAGCCATTAATTCGGTTGAGGCAGATACCAAGCTTTTCAGGGAACGAATATTATGCTTAATTGCCGCTAAATCGATCTCTACCCAAGCTCTATAGTTTTGCTTTAGCATCAACTTCAACAAGTGATTAACAGATTACTAACAGTGCCAAGAATAACATCTTCAAGACTAAAGGCTCATAGAACTGAATAGGAAGGGTTAGTATGCGCTAATTTATTGTTACAAGTCAGAATTTTGACAAGGTATAGCCTAAAAATGTATTTCATCCTGTGCATATAAAGAACATTATCTCGGCTTATTCAACGCGTACTAATGAGGACAAATATAATTATGTGGTAGGTATGCAGCAGATTAAGGGTAATGACTTCAATCTGAAATTTCAAGCTATGTCGATACTCTTGAGGTGGAAGAAGTAATCAGTTTTAACCAAATTTCCGCAAAACTAAAAGCGATCGCTGAATAAACAAAATTACAGATGCTAAGATCGCTTCATCCTATGATGATTTGGGAATTAAGCCACCTTTTTTAGAGAATATTAGGAGAATATTTATGCAAATTGCGATCGCCCCAAAAAAGTCTTTATATGAGCGTGATTTCTATGAGTGGACTGAGGAGACTTTAGCCAAGCTGAGGGCTAGGGACTTTGAGAATGTAGATATTGAGAATTTAATAGAAGAGATCGAAGGTTTGGGAGCATCTTAAAAAAAGGAAGTCAGAAATCGGCTCAGAGTATTGTTAAAGCATCTGCTCAAGCGGATATATGCAGATATGCCTGATTATTTTAAGGGCTGGGAGAATACGATTAGGGCACAACGGACAAATATCGAAGTTGAGCTTGATGATATGCCTAGTCTAAGAAGAACTTGGGATGAATTTTTTGACTCGGCTTGGCGATATGCCTTAAAAGATGTGAGAGGCGAATATTCAAAACAAGGTTATCAATTCCCTGATACATGGGAGTTTAGTCGCGATTTTGACGCGATGTTAAATGTTAGTTTTTGGGAGTAGATAAAATTATGCAAGTTGCGGTCGAGTTATCTAATGAGTTGGGTAAATTGCTCTTAGAGTTACTAAATATACAGATGGTCGAGCAAGAAGCAGTTAAAAAAATGCCAAATCTTGACACTTGGATGCCATTTTTCTGAATGTATGAATGATGGGAAAAGATGGACTATGGTTATACTCCCTTCCCACCATAGAAATATACACAGTTTAAATGGGGTGTGGGGGCGCAGCCCCCACACCCCAAAAGACTAATCTTTAACTGGAAAGGGAGTTTTCAAAATTACAAGTCGATCCCTCTGCAAAACAATTCCACTTGTTTTATTGACCGTTAGAGTCTTGCCAAGCGATCGCCGACGCTTCAGTGAAATTGGAGTAACGGGAGTAATTTCTAAGCCTTTCAATCCAGTTAATATCTGGCAAAAAATTACCCAACTGCTGTCATGGGGCAATTGAAATTAACTTGTTCCGCAAGTATGCCCAATTCTGGATCTACCCATGCTAAAGACACTTGCATAACTTTTTGATTTTCTAGGGTAACTAAGGTGAAATTATGGTAGCTGCGGTTTTCGATTTCCATAATTCTGGGGACTGAAGCCGCATTCACATAAATGACATCTTTTTGATCTCTAAATACTGATGTGCGAAGGCGATCAGGATAGGCTTTAAGGTGGTGATGCATATGCCCAAAGGCGACTAGAGCTATATTCTTACCCAAATTTTGAGTTTTAGAAATGACATCAGTCAAATCAGGATCACCATAGTCCCCACCATTGATCTGCCAATCAATGCCACAGATATCCCAAGGTTGATCGCCTAGACCAGATGCGCCATTATGTCCTAAAAAAATAATATTGTTATAGGCACAGTTCTGCACAGATTCCATAATTAAGGCTGTAGATTCCTCAAAACTTCTGATCCTATAGTGATCGCCATAAAAGTCAGAGTTTTTCCATTTTTGTCCACCCCAACTAAAAGGACGGGCACCAACTACACTTAAACCCAGTTCAGGAAAGTTTAAATAGCTAAATCCCACATGGGCATTGCCTAATAGCTCTAGTTGCTTTTTTACGCCATCACTTTGATCTAACTTCTTTTTTTTGCGAATGGCATACCAAGCATCATGATTTCCTAAAATTGCTGCCTTCGGTAATTCCAAAGAAGCGATCGCCCGCACCACTTCTATAGATTCATTGCCAAAATCCCCCACAAATAAAACTAAATCCACATTTAAATGGGAAAGTGCTTGATGATCTGCCTGCCCCCATTGATCGTGAACATCCCCCACGATCGCAATTTTTATTTTAGATTTAGGCATACCTATGGTTAGTTGCATTTATTGAAAAGCGATCGCCCTTTTTTTAGTCCGAATCTACAGTTTGTAATCTTCAGATAATCTCCAGAATGATATATTTATAACCAAGATTATTCGAGCACCCTCCTGTGAATACTGACACTAAAAATCTAGTTTACCAAGCTGAAAGCCGCTATCTTACCCCCGAAGAAATCGGAACATTTACCGCAAATGTTGAATCCATGCCTCAACGCTTAAGTTTGTACAAGCTATTGCGCGATCAAGAAATCAAGATTATGCAAACCGTAGCTGATCAAATTGAGTCCCAAATGCCTAAAACCGATCCTAAAATTTTAGAACTTGGGATCAAGAATCTAATTCTGGTGATGCGGTACTCGGCCATGGCAGTTTTGACCGATAATTCAGCATTTCTTAAAACTCGATTACTAGATTGGCTAGAACAAATTAATTCTAGCTACTATATGCAGCCAGTAAATGTTGCTTTATATAAATTGCTAAATCAAGCCTTAGAAAATGAACTCACTTCTGAACAATTAACATTACTTCAACCTCTAATTAATTCCGCTCAAGCTATCCTAGTTTCGCCCTAATCTGCCCATTTCGCTAAGGTCATGCCAAGCATTCGTTAAGTTGGCTTAGGAGTTGTTCTTGATTGAGATTACGCCCAATTAAAACTAATTGCGTCGGGGCGGGATTACCCTCTTCGGTCTTAAGCTCGTAGCGTTTGCCACTGAGCTGAAAAATATAGCGATTGGGAATACCAGCAAAATTGAGAATACCTTTAGCCCGAAATACATCTACGGGGAGTTGCTGATCGAGAAAGCTTTGGAATTTTTCTAATTGCAGAGCGCGATCGCTTTGGAAGGAAACCGAGACAAACCCATCATTTTCGAGGTGATGATTATGCTCGTGATGGTGATCATAATTATGGTGGTGATGATCGTGAGATTCTGCGGATTTTGAATGGGCTTGATTTGATTGGAGGTCAGAGGGATCAATTTTTACATCCAAGATTAAAGGTAAAGGTACTATGCCTTGGTGCGATCGTAAAATTCTTGCTCCTTTTTTCTGGTTATTTATGTAGGTTTCAAGTTCACTAATTTTGGCAGGAGTGGCTAGATCGGTCTTATTAATGATCATAATGTCACCGTATAAAATTTGACTCAATGCAGCTTCGCTATCGTAGTGCTCAGGAGTGAAGGTCTCGGCATCTATGACCGTGAGAATAGAATCAAGGCGAGTTAAATGTTGTAATTCTGTACCTAAAAATGTCAGAGCAATGGGCAGAGGATCGGCAATTCCTGTAGTTTCGACAACCATATAATCTATGCGATCGCTCCGTTCAAGCACACTATAAACCGCATCTACTAAGCCATCATTAATGGTGCAACAAATACAGCCATTACTAAGTTCCATCATGTTTTCGTCGACTGACACCAGCAACTGACTATCAATATTGATGTCCCCAAATTCATTGACCAAAACTGCTACTTTTAAGTCCTTTTGGTTTTGGAGAATATGGTTAAGTAAGGTAGTTTTACCACTTCCTAAAAATCCCGTAATAATTGTGACTGGCATCCCCCGTTTAGGAAGATTAATTGCTTCAGTTTGGGGTCTTTTCTCAGTTTGGCTTAGTTTTTCAGTTTGACTATCAATCATGAAAATTAGAATTTAAGTTTTGATCTCGAAATATCATATCCCAAACTACCTAAGCAAATTAGTTTA
>JBBQHY010000040.1:0-11179 GCA_038324415.1 Pseudanabaenales cyanobacterium
TACTACTCAGATTCTCAAAAATGTTCTTTACGAAGTTACCTACGATAGCGGTATTACCGTTTTAGTCTTGGTCAGCATTCGTGGCGATCAAGAAGTAAATGAAGTAAAGCTGCAAAATGAATTAGTGAAGCTTGCAGCGAAATATCAAGGTAATGCAGTCTTAGCTCTTAAAGTTCCCGATGCTGAATCCCAAAAAGTATGGAGTTCTCAACCTTTGCCTTTGGGTTATATTCCTCCTAATTTGGACGATGCTTATATTGCTAAAAATCCTCACGTTAATTCTAAGTTCTTACGTTTAATCGATCAAACTGCCGTGGACTTAAAGAATTTTGTTACAGGTGCTGATGTAGCTAATTATCATGTGGTGGGTGCAAATTGGGGGAAAGAGTTCCCATTGCCAAAATTAGTTGTAGATTTGAGAAAGGCAAAAGCAGGCGATCGCTCCGTTCACGATCCAAATCAAACCTTGCAAACTGCAAGAGGAATTGAGGTTGGGCATATCTTCCAGTTAGGAACTAAATATTCTAAAGCGATGGGGGCAACTTACACCAATGAGAATGGGGAAGAAGTGCCGTTAATCATGGGCTGCTATGGTTTAGGCGTATCTCGGTTAGCACAGGCTGCTGTAGAGCAATCCTATGATAAAGATGGCATTATTTGGAATGTCGCGATCGCTCCCTATCATGTTATTATCTGTGTTCCTAATGTCAAGGATTCCGCTCAAATGGAAGTAGCAGAAAGACTTCTCATTGAACTAAACCAAGCAGGAATAGAAACCATTCTTGACGATCGCGATGAACGCGCAGGAATGAAGTTCAAAGATGCCGATCTTGTAGGGATTCCTTTTCGCATTGTCACAGGGCGCAGTCTAGCTGAAGGCAAAGTTGAAGTAGTAAATCGTGCGACTAAAGAAGCAAATAACATTGCGATCGCTGAAGTAGTAAATACATTACTTCCAATGATTTTTCCTTGATTTGCGCTAACGGAAGTTTGAGTATCTAATGCTAGTGAAGATGGGATTAGCTTATCTTATGGACATCTTATGCACAAGATTTATGTAATGTCAGCGATCGCCCAACTACAGAAAAAACTAACCTTAGATACTCTCTTCACAGTTAAAGATTAATGTTGTTGGGAGTTCTAGGGTCTACCACACTATCGCTTTCTAAGTTTCGCTTTTTATTTCTTTTTTTATTCTACAGTGACAGACTTAGCAAGATTGCGAGGCTGATCGACATCCAAACCACGGTGAGCAGCAATGTGATAGGCAAAGAGTTGCAATGGAATCACCGTCAGAATGGGGGAGAGAATTTCATCCACAATGGGAATTGGTAACAGGTGATCGAAGGTCTCAGCTGCCACGGGATCGGACATAGGGGCAACACCAATTAGTTGAGCGTCACGGGCTTTAGCTTCTTGGGCATTGGATAACACTTTTTCGTAAACATTTCCAGGGGTTGCG
The DNA here is from genome assembly GCA_038324415.1 of Pseudanabaenales cyanobacterium. Lineage (GTDB taxonomy): Bacteria > Cyanobacteriota > Cyanobacteriia > Pseudanabaenales > Pseudanabaenaceae > PCC-7502. The sequence goes on from JBBQHY010000040.1 coordinate 1,463, forward strand.
ATCGCAATTACGGGCATATTTTCATCAAGGAGAGCGATTGGTCCATGTTTCATCTCTCCTGCGGGATAAGCTTCAGCATGAATGTAACTAATTTCCTTCAGTTTAAGAGCACCTTCGAGGGCAATCGGAAAATTAATTCCTCTTCCTAAATAAATAATATCCTTGGCATGGCTGAAGCGATGGGCGATATTTTCGATATATCTTTCTTGACTTTCTAAGATGCGTTCAATTTGGGCGGGTAGTTGGCGTAAGCCTTCAATAATTGCGAATATTTTTTCCGAACTGAGCGATCGCCTAATTTTGCCTAATTCCAGTGTCACTAAATAAAACATCAACAGTTGGGCAACAAAGGTTTTAGTAGCAGCAACCCCGATTTCAATTCCCGCTTGGGTATCTAACACTTGATCGGCAAGGCGACCTATGGAGCTTTCAGGACGATTAGTTATACCTAAGGTGCGATCGCCCCTAGATTTAGCCAACTCCAAGGCGGCAAGGGTATCGGCGGTTTCTCCAGACTGAGTAACACCAATTACTAGGGTATTAGGTATGATCGGCGGAGCGGCATAGCGATATTCCGAAGCATAGTTAACGGTGGTGGGAATGCCAACTAATTGCTCTAATAAATATTTGCCAACCAAAGCAGCATGCCAACTGGTACCACAGGCAAGAATTTGAATATTCGTGAGATCTTGCAGGTTCAGGTTTTGGTCTAGTCCTAAATTAATCTCATTTTTCTCATTCACAAATTTTGCTAATCCTGCTCGAATTACCCCTGGCTGCTCATGAATTTCTTTAAGCATATAGTGACGAAACCCTTGCTTTTCAACCATGACAGGATTCCAACTTAGGGTTTGCAAGCCCCGTCTTTGCCGATCGCCATTAAAATTATAAATTTCCACCCCATTACGGGTAATTCTGCCAATTTCGCCATTTTCTAGTGCCATTACAGTTTTGGTATAACTAATTAAGGCGGGAGTATCGGAGGCAAAGAAATTTTCATCCTGCCCAATGCCAATGACCAGTGGAGCCTGTTGCCGCACTACGATTAATTCGTCAGGGTAGTCAGAGGAAATTACGGCGATCGCAAAGGCACCCTGCAATTTACCCACAGCTAGTCTTACCGCTTCTAGGAGCGAATTTCCTCGTAAAAATTCTGATATTAAATGGGGGATGACTTCCGTATCGGTTTCGCTGACAAACTCATGTCCCAAATATTTCAACTCTAGGCGCAGGGCGTGGTAGTTCTCAATAATGCCATTCTGCACAACTGCCAAAGAGCCTGTGCCATCGGTGTGGGGATGGGCGTTATGTTCTTCAGGCTTGCCATGGGTTGCCCAACGTGTATGTCCGATACCAATTTTAGAAGCTTTAGCAGTTGAGTCTTGGCTCAGCTTTTCTTCTAGATTGCTGAGTTTGCCCTTTGCCCTAACCCTTAATAATTCCTTAGAGTTACTGGAAATAGTTGCCAGCCCTGCTGAGTCATAGCCTCGATATTCTAATTTACGCAACCCTGAGATTAAGACTTCAACAGCCGAGCGATCGCCGATATAGCCAACTATTCCACACATACGTTCAGAACTTGTTAAGTTACTTTAAAGTTAATTTACAGATAATTTTTTAGATCATACTCCCTTCCTACTATAAGAATATAGTTAATTGAAATGGGGTTTAGGGGTCAAACCTCATATTGGGGGGCAGCCCTCACATCCCCTAACATCAGTAATCTTTATACTGAGAAGAGAGTAATTTACCGAGTACCTAAGAATACCAAGCCCTAGGAAATCGAAAACCCTAGAGAAATTAAAGGAGGTACAGCGATCGCCAATAATCCACTACTAATTAAAATAATCGTTGGTACCGCTAAAGTTGCCAGTCCCTCAGAAATTCGTAAGATTTGATGGCAACCACTATATAAAATCAAAATAAAGTAGCAAATTCCAATTACTAAAAGTCCTGAAAGTAAATAGATATTATTAATTTCCAGAAAAATCATTACTGCCCCAATTAAGCTTAAATAGCCAATGGGTAAAAGTCCTGCCCCTGCTACAAACAAATCCCCAATCCAATTGCCTTTCCCTTGGAAAACATGGCGGACAATAAACCCAGATATAACAAAACTGAACCAAGCGATCGCCCCAATTGCTGCCAAGATCGGAAATGAAACCTTGACGTAATTAGCAACTTGGTGCAGGCTCACATAGTTACCAAAGGCAAAACACAGATCAAAAATTATGGCAAAAATAATTCCCACACAAATAGCACTATTTCTACTTAGTCGAGCATAGGCCGATCGCATTCCCCCCATGGGGTTAAAAATTGAACTAGTTAAACTTATAAATACATCTACAAATAAATTACTTATACCAAAGCTTCGACTTTCTCTTCTAATTTCTTCGACTGCTAATTTATAGTTAAAATCATCTCCCTGTTGAGCAAAGATTTGGGCGGCTTTTTGCAAATCAGAGATCGCTTGTTTTTTATTATTTAAGTCAGCGTAGGTTATACCTCGACAGTAATAGGCTTGTCCATAGTTATATTTTAGTTTTAGAGCCTGGTTATAATCTTCGATCGCAGCTTCAGCATAACCGAGCTTAAATCTTGCTGTTCCTCGGTTATAGTATGCATCAGGCAAATTAGAATTATTATAAATTGCCTTAGTAAAATCCTTAATCGCTTCCGATGGTTCACCTAGTTTATAATAGCAAAGTCCCCGTTTGTTATAGGCATCAGCATAGTTTGAATTGATATTAATTGCTTGAGTAAAATCTTTAATTGCTTCTTTATAGTTAGCCCCTTGGGATTTTTTTAAGCCTTGACCATAGTAAATTTCTGCACTACTAGAATTATTAGAACTACCACGGGAATTACCTCTGGAATTAATAGGTTCAAAGTTCATAAAATCATAATGCGATCGCTGCTCTTGATCAGAAAGCACTGTATAAGCTTCATTAATTTTGCGAAACTTGTCCACAGACTTAGAGTCTTGGGGATTTAGGTCAGGATGATATTGCCGAGCTAAAGACCGATAGGCATCTTTAATCTGTTTCGCCGTCGCCTTTGGCTCAATGCCCAAGATTTCATAATAATTAGGAAATTTTTCCACTCAAATCTTTTCCACTTAGATCAATAGCCTTATTTTTTAAAATTTTATTCCCAAAACAGTAAATCCCAAAGCTCTAAAATTCTCAATTTAAAACCTATAAATTAAGAGCCTATGGATCGATTCCTAAATTTCGGAGTTTTTCAGCAAGCCGATCAGCCCGTTGCCTTTCCTGCTCTGTCCGTTGCTTTTCAGCTATAAGATTTTGTTCTGCTTGCTCCACTGCGGTAAATAGCTCATCTGGAGTTAGCAACTTTTCGTTATTATCAAGGCGATAAAAGCCAATTAAATATCCATCTGGTCTTAGTAGTAGATTTAATACCTCACTGCGATTATCTGGGATCAATCTGTAGTTTTCTTCTTCATTCAGTCGATAGCCTCGTAGTTGTTCGCTAATCCACTCTCCATAAGGATCAAATAGCCAATATTCTTTAACACCTAATTGCTCGTAGAGAATTTTCTTGAAGCTGAAATCATTTTCTCTAGTGCCCGCTGAAGTCATCTCAAAAACTATGGATGGAACTTCACCTTCTTCCCAAATTTTATAATTGCCTCGCAAACGAGCTGGAATATTAAAAACCACCATGCCATCAGGGGCAACTCGGGCTGTGGGTTTTCCTTCAATATAATACAAAAACTGATTCGCAAATACTGCCGCTTCTTGCCCTCTAAGGTATTGGGTCAGAATGCTCATAGTTACAAGTATAACCATTACGTGTTCTTGAGTTTCTGCCAAGGGTTCGCCATCCTCGCTTGGATAAAAGACTTCTGATTTCAGGGGTTTTACTTGTGTTTGCATAGAATTAACTCCAATCTCTATCAAATGATTATAAATCCTTTTAATATTTCGATAGTCTCATCAAATTCTAAATTGAGTAGATTAACCTATGATTGATTGAAACCATGTTTCAAAGCGATCGCCAAGGGCAGACAAAGAAAACTCTCTTTCCGCTTGACGGCGACAACTGGCTCGATGTAGTTTAGGAACTAATTTTACCGAGTCACACAATGACTCAATATTATCTGGTTCCACTAAAAAGCCTGTTTCTTGATGACGAATAATTTCGATAATTCCACCTCTAGCATAGCCAATCACGGGAACTCCACAGGCAAGAGCCTCGATCGCCACATTGCCAAAAGCCTCTTCCCATTTCGGGGTCATTAATAATGATTGACATTCACCTAAAAGTTCTTGCAATTTAACTGTGGGCAGAAAGCCTAAATAGTTAAGCTGGGCTTGGGGATACTCAGCTTGAATTCGCTGCCAGTAAGCCCGATCTTGCATTTTGCCCATGACCTGAATGGGGATTTGCAAAGCCTCTGAGACCGCTGCCGCATCCTCCAATCCTTTTTCGGGAGCAATTCTAGCCACCCATGCTAATTGGGATTGAGAGCTAGGCTGAAATTCGTATAAATCTAAATCTATGCCACTACTCAGAATTCTGAAATCCACTGCCTCGCCAAAGGTATATGCCTGTGCTTTGCTATAAACTCCAATCGTTCCTTTGTGGGTTTGGGAAACTTTATGAACTAGGCGATCCATGTTATTTAAAAGTGAACCCATACTGACAAAGTGGGCAATGGGCGTTTGAAAAAATGGGGTGAGATAGAATGGCAGCCAATCATAGGCAAAATTTACAATCAAATCATAGCTATGCTGAACTTGAAGCGCATATTCCCAGAGATTTGCTAGGACAGAGTTATCGGGAAAACTAACTGGGTCGGTGCGGTATTGATCCTGGGCAAAGCTATGCAATTCACCAAGAATCGAAATGGTCGGAATTTCCGTAGATGTGGAACCAACTGATGCTGCTAGATGGACTGTGTGCGATCGCCTAATTAATTCTTTAGCAATATTTTGTACAGTCAACTCTACGCCGCCGCCGATTCCTGAACCAAATGCACCGACGGGGGTAAAAATAAATAGTAATTTCATAGATTTTTATAATTCTGCCCAAAAATCACGAATTGCCTTAGCCACGAGGGGGTGATTTTTTAGCCGTGGATGGTTAATATCTTTCAGAATTTTAGACGTAACATAACCAAACTTTGTGCTGGAGATTGTGACAGTTCCATCACTGTTGCCATTAATATCACCCGCAATACTAAGAGTACTAATTTTAATGGCGATCGCCTCTGCAATTTTAATCCGATTCACTGCTAAATCTCCACCCATAGCAAGGCTAAAGGGATCAATTGTCATAGCTAAATTTGACCCCCCAACGGGCGAACCTACTAAAACTAAACTGTGGACATTTTGCCACCATTGGGGATGACGGTTTAGGATTTCTAGCCAGAGTAACCCACCCATGGAGTGACCAACGATTCTTACTGGGGTGTGCGGATATTGATTAAAGTTGGCGATCGCTATCGTTTCAACTTTTTTGATTAACGGCTCCATTTTAAGCCATGTATTTAACCAACCAAGATTGGGGGTAACTATCAGAGTTTGCCTTGTGCCTAGGGACTGAGCAAGTCTACTAATTCCAAAATGATTATCCGCCCAGCCATGTTGAGCATAAAGAATAAAATCAGGTATTGGCAAATTCATGATCAAATTTACTTAGGAATAAGAATTAGATAACTTGTGCATATTAAACCCAAAGAAACAAAACTCTAAAAACCAATGCGGGGAACTTTACCCTGCAACCCTTTGCCATTATCAGATTACCTACTTAGCAAAAGTACCACAAACTAATTGAGGTAGTGTCAAAAGATTGTAAAAACAAGTTATTGTTACAGAAGTAGTACATGATCCAAACGTGCAGAAGTAGAAATAAATCAAGTAAATTAAGATGGCAGAAAAGAATCTTAGTCTGACAGCTTTAAAAAAATATCTAAAAACCTGCTCTAAAGAAGAGTTAATAGATGATATTTCGGAACTATGCCAAAAATTTCAACCTGTTAAAGATTTCTATCAAATTCGACTTTCGCCCCAAGCAGAATTATTAGTTACTCACTTCCCACCGTAGAAATATACACAGTTTAAATGGGGTTAAGGGGCAAAGCCCCTTCGTGGGGGCAGCGCCCCCACACCCCCAAAAGACTAATCTTTGACTGGGAAGGGAGTAGTAATAAATTTCGAAAAACTATTGAATATGAATTCTTCCCTGCCCGAGGTTTTGGAAAAGCGAGACTAGCGATCGCTAAAAAAGCTATTACTGAGTTTAAGAGAGTGAGTCAAACCCCCGATAGCCTAGCAGATATTATGCTTTTCTATGTTGAGCAAGGAGTAATGTTTACTAATGAGTACGGTGATATTAACGAACCATTTTATGCAAGCATGGAAACAATGTATGAAAAAACCATTGAATTGATAAATCAACATAAGCTCCATAATATTTTCCAAGTACGCTGCCAAAAAGTTGTAAAAGACACATCAGACATGGGTTGGGGATTTCATGACACCCTTCAGGATATATATGATAATGGCAGGTTTGGGATTGACTAAGTTTGAAAAAGCCGCAACAACTACTAGCTAGGCGGTTTCTAATAATAAAAATACTAATTCTATTGATTACGACTCTGCTCAACCAACAGGAAAATGTCCCCTGAGCGGAGTCGAAGAGTCTATTCTTTTCGAGAAATCACCCTACGGCTCAAACTTAATTCAGATTTAACCTATATTTTATTATCCAAAAGCTTTTCTACCGCTTTAATAATGTCTTCAGGTTGAACAATAGTCAGGTTTTCAAGGGTGCCATTATAAGGAGTAGGCACATCCAAAGAAGCTAACCGCACAATTGGCGCATCTAGTTCATCAAAGAAATGATCATTAATAGAAGCAATAATTTCGGCACCAATGCCACCACAACGCATATCTTCTTCCACAATCACTAATCTATGAGTTTTGCGTAGGGAAGTCGAAATTGTCTCTAAATCTAAGGGCTTCAGGGAAATTAGGTCAATTATTTCTGGATCGTAGCCTTTTTGCGTTAAGGTTTCTACAGCCTTAAGCACGTGATAGCGCATTCGGGAGTAAGTCAAAATAGTGACATCTTTGCCCGATCGCACGATTTCCGCTTTGTCTAAGGGTAGAAGGTATTCTTCATCAGGCAGATTTTCCTTAAGGTTATAGAGTAAAACGTGTTCAAAGAATAAAACAGGATTATCATTGCGAATCGCTGATTTAAGCAGCCCTTTGGCGTTATAGGGTGTGGAGCAGGAAACTATTTTAATTCCAGGTACTGCTTGGAAATATGCCTCTAGGCGTTGGGAATGCTCGGCTCCGAGATTTTTGCCAACCCCACCCGGTCCCCGAATGACCATAGGGATCTTAAAATTCCCCCCAGAGGTGTAGCGCAACATTCCAGCATTATTAGCAATTTGATTAAACGCCAATAATAAAAAGCCCATATTCATGCCTTCAATGATTGGACGCAAGCCCGTCATCGCCGAACCCACAGCCATACCCGTAAAGCTATTTTCGCAAATGGGTGTGTCTAAAAGCCGTAAATCCCCATACTTTTTATATAAGTCCTTGGTGACTTTGTAGGAACCTCCATAAATACCCACATCTTCACCCATGATGTACACGGTGGGGTCTCGCTCCATTTCTTCGTCTAGAGCTGCTCTGAGGGCATTAAAAAAGGTAACCTCTGCCATGACTTAATTAATAGGTAATTATAAATTTTTTTGTGATTTCTATCATAAGCGGTTATGGACAGGAGCGAAAGACTTAGTTAGGGATTCTAGGGTTGTAGCCAGGAATTTTGGTTAAATCCACAGCATCAATTTGAGTTGGAGCAATAAATTCTTGGGCATATTTTAGATAAACTTGTTCGTTGATAAATAGGTCAAATAGATCTGGGTCAATATGGGAATTTAGCTTCATTTTGCCAAGGATGTGGAGACATTCAGTTAAAGGTTTACCTTTTTTGTAGGGGCGATCGGCAGCGCTTAATGCCTCAAATATATCGGCAATTCCCATCATGCGGGCGGGGATTGACATTTGCTCACGGGTTAAGCCCTTAGGATAGCCTTTGCCATCCATGCGTTCGTGATGTCCACCTGCATACTCAGGGACACGGCGCAGATTTTTGGGATAGGGCAATGCCTCTAACATTTCAATGGTGACTTTCATGTGATCGTTAATAATCTGTCGCTCTTCAGGATTTAATGTGCCGTGGGTAATATCCAGATTATAGAATTCATCTTCAGTTAAAAATCCAACTTCGTTACCCTGCTCGTTTACCCATTTATGATTAGAAATTTCCCTGAGTCTAGCTTTATCTTGATCTGACATTCTTTCGCTGCCAATATTGCAATGTCTCAGAAATTGCCGATCGCTTTCTAGTTGCTGCAAATAAGCTTGATATTTTAGTTCTAGGGCTTGCAAATCTGATTGTTGTAGATCTGAGCGATCGTCTCCTTCTAAGATTGCGACTTTACGTTTTAAGAGATCAATCTCGGCATCCCGCTTTAGGACTTCAAACCTAGTTTCAATGAGATGAATGCGATCGTAGATGGTCTCTAATTTTGTTGCCTTATCCACAACATGAACAGGGGTGACAACTTTGCCGCAGTCATGGAGTAATCCCGCTATTTTGAGTTCATATAACTCTTCATCTGTCATCGAAAAATCTTTAAATATGCCCTGCTGGGTCTCACAGGCAGCTTTTGCCAAGAGCATAGTTAAGGATGGCACTCTGCGGCAATGTCCGCCTGTATAGGGGGATTTATCATCGATCGCCTTGGCAATTAAACCAATGAAAGATTCAAATAATAATCTAAATTCTTCAATTAAGAAGTGATTAGTCAAAGCGACTGCGGCTTGGGAAGCTAGGGATTCCGCCAGATGTTGGGATTGTTCGGAAAACGGAATTATGGCTTGGGTCTCGGTATCAATGGCATTGATCAGTTGCAGCACGCCGATGATTTCATTTTCATGATTTTTCATCGGTACCGTTAAAAAGGACTTCGATCTGTAGCCTGTTTTTTGATCGAATGACCTAGTTCCAGAAAAGTCAAAACCCTCGGCAGTATAGGCATCGTGGATATTAATAGTCTGATGATTTATGGCACTGTGGGCGGCAATCATGGAGCTATTGGGGGTGCGATCGCTGTGATATAGAGGAATTGGCGCAAACGGAATCGGTTTACCTGTAGTTCCCCCCATCTTAATATCGAGGGAATCCGTAATCATGATTTCAAACTTCAGCTTTTGGTCTTCCGTAACTATATATAGAGTCCCACCATCAGCATTCGCTAGACTTTTAGCGCCCATCACAATCAGTTCGATCAGTGATTTTAAGTCTCTCTCCGCTGAGAGAGCAATTCCGATCGCATTGAGCTTGGCAAAACGTTCTATATTTTCTTCATTAATGCTCTCATTCATGCTTTTAAGATCCATTAATCCAAATTTTAAACTTGGTTATTTATTTGGCTACTTGCAAAGATAGAATTACACAGATTTGCTCCTTTTAGATTTGCCCCTTTTAGATTTGTAGTACTCAAATCGGTATGACTGAGGTTAGCTTTCATGAGATTAGCCCAACGCAAATCGGATTTATATAAATTTGCACCTGACAAATTAGCAGAGACTAAATAAGCATGACATAAATGCGCCTGCCATAGCTTGGCTTTACTTAAATTAGCTTTATACATATTAGTATTAC
>JBBQHY010000041.1:0-11124 GCA_038324415.1 Pseudanabaenales cyanobacterium
AAACCACCTTTACTTTCGACTGTGCTGCCTGCTCCACCATGAATTATTAGTTTGGGTTGAATCGCCATAGTTACTTAAATAGTTATATTTAAGTCTAGGTTACAGTAATTTCAAACTTAAATAGGGAGTAAGGCAGCCTTCTTGCTTAGGTAGTGGTTACTTAGACTTTTTCTTTAAAATCTTGCGACCGAGCCACAAACCACTCTAGGTAAGTCCAATATTAATTTGTCTGATTTTTTAGTGATTTTATGATGTAATTCTAAAGATGTCGTTGAGCTATTAAGCTAGGCTTAGATTTTACAGGTAAAGCATTGAAGATTTTTATCAGTACGGGCGAGGTTTCTGGAGATTGGCAGGGTGCATTATTAATTAAGGCTTTGTTCAATCATGCTAACTCCGTAGGTATAGATTTAGAAATAGTGGCATTGGGGGGCGATCGCATGGCAGAAGCGGGAGCAACTATGCTGGGTAATACGGTGGGTATAGGTTCCATTGGTTTATTAGAGGCTCTACCCTTTATAATTCCGACCATTTGGATACAGTGGCAAGCAAAACAAAAACTTAGGCGATCGCCTCCTGATTTAGTAATTTTGATTGATTATGTGACTCCTAATCTAGCAATGGCAAGATTTACAAAGGAAGTATTAAAAGTTCCAGTAATTTACTATATTGCCCCACAAGCTCCTGGTTGGGTATGGGCAATGGGCGATCGCGAAGTCAAGGAAATTGTAAACTTTACAGACAAAATTCTAGCGATTTTTCCCCAAGAAGCAAAATATTATGAAGATTATGGAGGTAATGTCGTCTGGGTTGGACATCCTATGGTGGAAGTGATATCAAAGTTTCCTGATAAGCTAACAGCCCGATCTCAGTTAGGAATTCCTGAATCAGATTTAGTGGTGGGATTATTACCAGCATCGCGATCGCAGGAACTGAAATATTTACTTCCTGTCATGCTCGAAGCGGCACAGAAAATTCAAGCCCAACTGCCACATGTCAAATTTTGGCTACCCCTATCTATGGAACGTTATCGGGCTAAGATCGAACAATTATTTCAAGAGTATAAAGTGCCAGTTCAGATTATTTCGGGGCAATCCCAATTATTAATGCGGGCAGCGGACTTAATCCTAACTAAATCTGGAACTGTGAATTTGGAAGCGACTTTATTAGATGTGCCCCAAGTGGTGGTTTATAAGGTTAGTAAAATTACAGAATGGATAGCTGTAAAGCTCTTGAAGTTTTCGATTCCGTTTATGGCACCAACTAATTTAATGGTAATGAAAGAGATTGTGCCTGAATTTTTACAGATGAATGCTACGGGCGATCGCATTGCGGCAGCTTGCCTAGATTTACTTCTAGATCCAGCCAAACGCCAACAAACCTTAAAGGATTATGCTGAGGTTCGCGATCGCTTAAATGGTAAAGATACAATGGCAAAAGTGGTTACAGAAATTTTTAGTACAGTCAAATGTTAGGACAATTTTAGAGTAAATCTTTGACCCAAAGGCTACCCAGATCTATATCTTTGATAGTTACCGTTATAGGTTCTATTTCTGTAAAAATTTGGAACTTGGCATATTCCGATTCTTCTATTTTAGGCTCTGTATAAACTTCCAATTGCCGATTGCTTAAATTCAAAATCCAATAGATGGGAATGCCTGCCTTTGCATAAATCCTTTTTTTTAAGGTGCGATCGCTCTCTAAGGTGGCATCGGATACTTCAATTACTATTTCTAAATCCTTTGCTTGGGGATGGCGGTCGCGATAATCCGTAGTCTTTCCACGAATAACCATAATATCAGGCTCAGGCTCACTATCAATCAGGGTAATCGGTTCTTGGGAATCCACATACCAACCTGTTGGAATAATTTTTTCTAAAGCAGAACGTATTAATTTTGTGCTAATGCGATGAGGAGGATTTTTCGGCATTTTGACGACTAATAAGCCTTCTAATAATTCCAGTTGAGTATCTTCTTCGATAATTCCTGCGGCAATCATGGCGTGATACTGATCAATATTCAGCTTCCAAATTGGCTCAGTGGCAATATTAATACTCTTAGTCTTTAAATCGGCGATCGCTTCCATACATCTCACCTAAATTAGAAAATTCGTAGGCTCTTAAGTTTGCAGTATAGCTCAACCGAATATACAGAACTGGTTAAACCCTAGTAAAGCAAATAGCTGTATTTTGTCCACCAAAGCCAAAACTCAAATTCAAAGCAGTTTGTATAGATTTACGGCAACTATCTTTAACAAAATTTAGGTCAAAGGCAGGCGATCTCACACCCACACAACTAGGAAGAGTTTGATTCTGTAAAGCTAACAAACAAAAAGCTGCTTCCATCATTCCCGTTGCGCCCAAGGCATGACCTGTTGCCCCTTTAGTCGCAATAATATAAGGATTATGGGGAAATAATTTTTGAATTACCTTTGCTTCCATCTCATCATTAATAATCGTGCCAGTGCCGTGAGGGCTAATATAGTCAATATCTTGAGCATTTAACCCCGATCGCCTTAAACAATCATGAATAGCGATCGCTCCTTGAGAATGTGTTGGATCAAAATTTGTTAAATGATAGCCATCATTGGTAATACCACAGCCTAGAATCTTTCCATAGATTTGAGCGTTTCGCTGTTGGGCAGAGATACGGGATTCTAAGATTAAAACTGCGGCTCCTTCTCCTAAAATCATGCCTTCTCTTTCGATACTGAATGGATAAAGCCCAGTTTTTGCCATTATTCCCAACTTTTGAAATCCTGCTATTGTTAAGGGTGTAATTGCCGAATCCGATGCCCCTGCAATCGCCACATCACATTTTCCCTGCTGGATTAACTCACATGCCTGAAATATCGTCCAGTTACCCGTAGCACAGGCTGCCATTGGTGACAAAACTGTATTTTTAGTTTGAATATAGTCAGCGATCGCTCCTGAAAGTGATAAAAGATTCAGCCAAGAGGCTGGATTAGCTGGAGCTGGGTTAACTTGCTGTTCTAACTGAGCTTGATAACCCCGACTAGAACCGATAACCAAGCCACAATCAGTTAAAGGTAAAGTTAAATTGGCATCAGAGATCGCCTCTGTTAATGCTTGCTTTAAGAAACCCTCTACTTTAGGTAACCCATAAAAATCTTCGGATTCATGCCAAAAAACAGGAGCAAGGGGAAAATTTGCGAACTTTATCCCCGAATCTCCTGCTAATAATTTCTGCCAACTTGAAGAGCGATCGTTACCAAGACTATTAACTAACCCAATACCCGTGACTACAACTTCCAAAAAACTTCCAAAATTAGCGAGGAACTTGAAGATTTTCTATGCCCTTAGTTACAGTCATAGATAAAATGCGATCGCCCAATTTAATCTGATCAACCACATCCATGCCACTAGTGACATAGCCAAATACTGCATAGGAACCATCAAGGAAGTTCACGTCGGCTAGGGTAATATAAAACTGAGAAGAAGCTGAATCTGGAGCTTGCGATCTAGCCATTGCTACCGCACCTCTGGTATGACGAAGTTGCGCTTTATCTTCGGGCTTCAGAATTTTGTTATATTCAGGCGTGGGCACGAAGTCCTCTTTAGGAGGGTATGCTTTAGTAATTTCCAATGGAATTAGACGAGGCTGAGAAGTGGCAGGATCGATAAAGCTACCTGTGCCGTTTCCTAGAGGATCACCACCTTGAGCTACAAAGGGAGAAGGTTCGCGGATGACCCGATGAAAGATAAGACCATTATAAACTCCGCGTTTTGCTAAATCGACGAAATTACCCGCCGTAATCGGGGCATCAATACCATCAACTTCAATGGTAACTGTGCCATACTTCAGCTTCATTTCCACAGTTGCTGTTCCTTTTAACTTGGGTAGATTGGCAAAGGCACCTGTAGGCTTGGAATCTACGGGCTTAGGATCTGGAGATTGAGCCACTTTAGCGGGTTCGGCGTTAGTTGAGACATTTGCCCCAGCACAACCCACCAAAATTAGAAGGCTTAGGGCTAAAACCACTTTAATTAGTCTATTGAAAAATGTATTTATCATGATGTCTTAAATTAATTTTTCTTAAATTCCTTCTAAGGGCACTGATAAAAACTTTGCTAATTCTGCTGCTCTGTCTTCAAGGGCATTTAGGGACATTGGTTGACCGACTTCGGTTAAAGGAATGTCACCTCTACCTTTTAATCGTACAGATAATGAACGTTTTGGACTTAAGCCATTACGAATTTCTACCTTTACTGCTTGTAAATCTGCGATCGCATAGGTAAAGTCTAGGTTACGGTTCTTACCTGGATAGCCTAAGCGGAAGATTCTGAACTTTCCTGTCTCTAGGTTAAATTCATTAAACCCACCGCCGATGTCCAAGATAATTGAAAACCATAAATAAATATCTAAGAGGGTTCCAGCAATTCCATAGAAGCTCAGGGCTAAACCTTGGGGTACAAATTCTAGTTGTAGGGGAGTATCTGTGGGCAAAAGATTAATTTTGAAAAAGCTAGATAAACCCGCCAAGGAAAACCCTACTGCCCCGATCGCCACGATCACCGCAAAGATAAAGTTACTATATCGTCTGGCTCCTAAAACTGGATAGGTTAAAACTGTGGAAGATATGGTCATGGTAATTTTGAGAATAGCCGAAACAAGCCTAAGTATATTACTTTGTGCTCCTATACTTGTGGTCACTTCATTTACTCGGTTAAAATTTTTAGTTAAGAGGCGGTGCCCAGATTCGAACTGGGGGTGCAGCTTTTGCAGAGCCGTGCCTTACCACTTGGCGACACCGCCTTAATTAAGTTTTACAATCATACACTAATCATCAAGACTTAAAGCAGGACTATTGGCATCTTGAACATATACAGGTTCTAGTTCAGGTTCTGGATTCGGAAAACTAAAACTGGTAATTAGGGCGATCGCTAGCCACCATAAAATCTGCACTTGGGGACGGAACCAGACTGTATCAAATAGACCGTGACTGAGCATCCCCAGAATTACGCTAAATGCGCCAACGATCCATAGACCTTCGGCTTCATTTTGCTGACGGGCAAGATTTAGTTGTTTCCAACCCTCACGTATCAAAGTAGTTAGGAACCAAACATAACAAGCCAAGCCCACGATTCCAGTTTCCACCGTAATTTCCAGAGGTACTGAATAGGTTCCCAAGGCACTGTAGCCTGGACGTTGGAAGTAGGGATAGATTTTGTTAAATGCTCTATTCCCAGTGCCAATTCCTAAAATGGGGCGAGCTTTAATCATCTCTAGGACTGAAGTCCAGACATTTAAACGATAATTGCTACTGCTGTCACCTCTACCCAGAAATGAACTAAAAAACCTTGTGCGTTGGGAAGGTACTAATAAAATATTTGCAACCATTACCAGTAAAGTCCCACCCACAAAGCCAGGAATTGTCCACTTTGGCAACTTGTATCGGCTACTCCACCAGTAAATCAGTAAAACTACTAGAACTAAAATCTCCGCATACAATCCGTATAATGCCCCTCGGCTATAGGTTTCTCGGACACAAAGCAGGGACGAGATCGCTACCATTCCCGCCACAAACTTTACTCCCCAACTTTGCCACAAAATCATACTAACTATACTCAAGGGAATAGCTGGGAGCAGATAACCCGCCAGTAAATTTGGGTTTCCTAAAAAACTATAAACCCTCGTGGTTCCTGCTAAGTCTGAAGTGGGGTCAGTCCAAGTTGCTAGTTCAGCAGCACCAAAAAACCATTGTCTAAGTCCATAAATTCCCACGAGTAAAGCTGAGAGTAGATAGGTGCCAACTAAAAGCGATCGCCAATTAATTTTAATTGAGCCATAATCTGAACCAAAGGGCGAACTTAAAACTCGACTCATAGAGGTAAACATTAAAATATAAAGGGTCAGTTTTACCCAACCCTCGATCGCTTCACGCCGCACAGGTGAAAATATGGTTGCTAGAGTCGCAATTATCCAATAGCAGAATAGAGGTAAGTTAAGGGGAGATTTACTGCGGGATGAGTCTGAAACCAGATCGCCAAGCCACATAAATATCCACACAATAGCGATCGCAATGGTAAAAAGTCCTGTTTGGTTGTTGGATAGGTAAGGTAATAGTCCTAGTAAAACCATCAAGAGCGAACCCATTAAGCCCACTCCGACTAAATAGCTACCCTGTTGCCATTGCGCTAAACCCCGCAAGCCTGCAAAAATTTGGCTGTGGTGCCAGTAAGCTTTCAACCATAATGGAAAGTTGAGGTTAATCATAGGAAACTATAAAATCTGGCTAAAATTCCCACGGGTGCTGGTATCATCTCGCCTCGCATATCTAAAATTTGCACTAAAACCAAGTAGCCCACGCCTAATAAAATGGCAATAGCTCCTGTGAAAACTGCCAACCATTGCGATCGCTGCATATAAATCTCTACTCTCAAAATCAACGCTAATCCTAACCTATATCATGATTTCAAAGTTCAATGTGTATCGAGTATTTAGCTTGCAAATTACCTAATAATTTAGAGTATAACGGCGAAGCGATCATACCTAAAAACAGATAGGGAGTTTCAACCTTTTGGCAAATATCATGATGACGTTGATAGTAGGATTTGCTTTTCTCTGAACCAAGTTAAAATAGCTTTACTTTATATTGCCGATTACAGTGTTGGATTCACTATTAATGTTCTGCATCACTTTAGTAATGGTTTCCGACGCTTTGGCCCTTCTTTCCATATAGTTTTGCATCTGCATCTGAGATATTTCGTTAACTTCCGTCAAAGACTTAGGAATAACTACATACTGTTCTTGACCACTTTGCAATTTGTCGTTACCTAAGTTTCTAAAATTTTGATTTTGAAGATTTGATAAACTTCCGACATTATTAGCAATTGGTTTTGCATACGCTGGGAAAACCGAAGTTCCTAAAAAAGTTGTAATCAGAGTCAACGCATAAATTATTTTGAAGTTTATGATGTCTTTCCTTATTTAGATGAAGTTAATTAGATTTCTTTGATGTATGTATTCTCTTTGATTTGGTTACTTGATGAGGCGATCGCAATTACGTTGATTGGTGATTCTATGACATGAATTATGCGATCGCAGATTATCTAATAGCTTGGAGTATGACAGTACAAATTTAAGCCTTGCGGAGACTTTCCCACATCTGCAAATATTCCTGTTGAGTAGGTTCAGGTAAAGGCAAAATTAACTCACTCTTGGCGAGGACTTGAGCATTAGGAAATTTAATTGGGTCAATGGTCACACTATTTGGAAGCGCCTTGGGATCAGAATTGGTGGCATTGGTAGAGGTTAAAGCTGCAACTTGATTAGCGATCTCAGGCTCTAGATAAAAATTCAACCAATTTTGGGCAAAAATCTGATTTTCTAAATTTTTCTTTGGTAATACCCACATATCCGTCCACAAGGCAGTTCCTTCCGATGGAATCACCATGGTAATATCAGGATTTTGTTGGGCGGCTTTAATCATGTCCTGAGACCAACCGACAGCAACCCAACTATCGTCTATTAATAATGGCTGTAGGTAAGTATCTGAGGTGTAGGTTAAAACTTGGGTGTGCAATTGTTGCAGTTCGGATTTAAGAGTAGCGATCGCTTTTAAGTCGGTGCTCAAATAGGAATGTCCTAACTTTTTCAAAACCAAGCCAATCACTTCACGGGCATCATCGGGCAGGGTGATTTTACCTTTTAATTCTGTCCGCCATAGATCTTGCCAACTGGTAATTGGGGTCGTGACTTTATCAGAACGATAGGCGATCGCTGTAACTCCCCACCGATAGGGAATCCCCCAAACTTGACCGTCACGGGTTGCGGCTTGTTGCCAACTTGGAGATAGATTTGCCCATTGCGGTACCTGCTTAGATATTTCACCGACAGAAGCAATTGGAGAGATTAGCTTTTGAGCGATCGCACTATCCAACCAAGCATCGCCTAAACTCGCAACATCAGGAATTTTATCGGGTTCACTAGTATTTTTTACTTCTTTAAGAACTTTCCAAATTGCCTCTGGGGTTGCTTCAGTTTTTAATTCCGTAGGCTTGCTGTACTTAGCCTCAAATTGCTTAACTAGCCTGCTGGGGATTGCCCCTGTTACACCTAGGACTTTTAATCGCTTGGGATCGCCAAATAGGCTACATCCACTTAATGAACTACTAAGAGCGATCGCTCCAATTAAAAAATCTTTTCTCCGCATTGCCTAGTTAGTTGACACTCTCAAAATGTACTCTCAAAATGTATCCCATCAACTAATATTAAGACGTAAACAGGCGATCTAAAAGTTATTCCTATGATTTGGGGTCGGAGGATTTAGGTGGTAAACGCTTAGTAATTGGAATTAAATAGGCAATAATTGCCCCACCAATAAACCCTGCCACATTACGGGTAATTGGTAACCAGTCCGCAGTTCGAGTAATAACTGGAGCAATCCCAAACGCCACAAATAACATTCCCCAAAGCGGAGTGAGAATCAAAGCCCAACGCAAAGCAAAAGTCTCCCCTTCACGGCGCGGCTGCCCAGCAAATCCAAATATTAAGCCGCCTAAAATTGAGGTCATTAAAGTCAAAACCCACTGCTCTTGGGGTAATCCTGGCACCACATTACAGCCATTTTTCTCTAAACAAGTAGTAATTGCGTCTACAGAAGCCAAAATCGCTTGATCCTGCCCCTGTTCCCTCACATAAAACTGATTGCCATAGCGAGACTGGAGCTCAATCCAAAATCCCCTAGGCAGTAAGTTATAAACCCCATCGCCGACATTAAAGTTCAAAAGATTGCGATCGCGCGAATCAGCCACCAATAAAACACTACGTTCATTTAAGTCCCAAAAATTTTTAACTGCTCGCCCTGGCGTTTGATCAACTTGGGTCAATACTCGCAACTTCCACCCTGTTTTAGTCTCAAACTCGGCAATATCTCGATCTAGCTTCGTTTCTTGAAAATCACTTAAAAACTTACCTAAATCAATAATATTAGTCATCTCTGCTGGTAATAGCTCAGGCGCGTCAATGGCGTGGGCTGGGGTAACAGTACTAAAACTAATAATTAGAAATGATAACAGGGCGATCGCTGAAGCCAAAAAACGTTGGGGCAAGTTGAACATAGACACTTTTTGAACTAAATTTAATTAACTAAATGAAATATATAAATTGAATTAAATAGTTTTAATAAATCTTTACTTAATTGTAGATTCAAACTTCGTTCTATGGGAATTGCTTATATGGAATTAAATAAAGTCAGGGTAAACCAAATAATGGCACCAACCTTGCGGTAAATTATGAAACAGTTCATCATCAAATCACAAATCAAACAGAAATGAAGGCATACCTAGCAGCAGCCCTACAAATGACTAGTCTTCCCGACTTATACAAAAATTTGGCTCAAGCGGAAGAATTAATCCAATTGGCTGTAAATCGAGGAGCAGAATTAGTTTGTCTACCAGAAAATTTTTCGTTTTTAGGTGATGAAGAGGCTAAAACTCAGCAAGCAGCAGAAATTGCCCTGCAAAGTCTCAAATTCTTAGAAACAATGGCAAAACGCTATCAAGTTACTCTCCTGGGTGGCGGATTTCCCGTACCCCAAAATTCGGAAAATCCAAAATTAGGTAAACTTTTTAACACAGCCGTCCTTGTGGGCAAAGATGGGAAAGAATTAGCTCGATATCATAAAATGCACCTATTTGATGTCAATCTGCCTGACGGCAACACCTACGAAGAATCAGACATTATTGAAGCTGGCACTGCTGCCCCACCTGTTTATTATTCTGACCGTTTGGGAAATTTAGGATTATCAGTTTGCTACGATGTGCGGTTTCCAGAACTCTATCGCTATCTATCTCTCAAGGGTGCCACTGTTTTGTTTGTCCCCGCCGCATTTACAGCTTATACAGGAAAAGATCACTGGCAAGTTTTATTGCAAGCACGGGCGATTGAAAATACCTGCTATGTGGTTGCTCCTGCCCAAGTTGGTAAGCATAATCCTCGTCGCCAGTCCCATGGTCACGCCATGATTGTCGATCCTTGGGGCGTAATTCTTGCAGATGCTGGGGATCAGCCTGGGGTAGCGATCGCTCCCATTGAACCATCCCGACTAGCCCAAGTCCGCCGTCAAATGCCTTCACTCCAACATCGAGTCTTTGAAAGCTAGATATTTTTATAGCCCTAAATTATAGCCCTAGAGCCTCTGCCATTATTGCAATCGGGGCAGTTTTTCCAGTCCAAAACTCCAGAGCGATCGCCCCTTGGTGCAACAGCATTTCTAGTCCATCGATGGGAATTAAACCCTGAGCCTGAGCCATTTGCAAAAACTTAGTAGGGCGAGGAGTATAAATTAGATCGTAGGCGATCGCTTTCTGAGGTAATAAATTAATTTGCGGCAATGTCAAAGGTGAACCCAGATCATTACCCATGCCAATAGGCGTACTGTTAATTACTAATCCTGCCACTGGTAGAAGGGTTTCAATATTAGCCCAAGTATGAACTCTTAAGCCATGGGTTCTTAGCTGTCCAGCCATAGTTAAATGGAACTCCTTAAGCTTAAGTGGATCGCGCCCAATCACATGGACAACTGGACAGCCTAGCTCAAAGCATCCCGCCACCGCCGCTTTAGCTGCACCCCCACTGCCTAAAACCAGCGCAGGAATATTTTGCCAATCTCGATCTAGGGCTTTTAGAGGTACCAAAAAACCATGGACATCGGTATTTGTGCCAATCCAACCGCCATCAACCCGCTTAACCGTATTCACTGCTCCCACAGCCCTAGCCACTTCTGTAACCTGATCCAGTAAAGGTATAATTTCTTGCTTATGGGGAATGGTCAAGTTAAATCCCACAACCGAAGCGATCGCCCCTAAGCCCTTAACCGCAGTTGCTAATTCCGTAATTTCAACGGAAAAAGGTACATATACATAATCTAATTTCATGTGAGCGATCGCCGCATTGTGCATTCGAGGCGACAAACTATGGCTGACTGGATTACCGATAATCCCTAATATTTTGGTGGTTCCTACAACTGTCATTACTTATTTCAACCAACTGTGGGCGCATAAAATCATTGACTAGACTAACCTAAACTCAATTAAGTTTTACCTTAACTTCCATTCATGTAAATGCTCTAGAGATTTTTTAGCCAAACTTCGATTCGACT
>JBBQHY010000042.1:0-11073 GCA_038324415.1 Pseudanabaenales cyanobacterium
CAACTTAGCGATCGCAGGTACAGGGATTACTGCGGGAGATTTCAATCTCAGTAATAACATAATCACAATTCTAAACGGACAAACTACAGGCTCTGTCACTTTTACGGTTGTAGATGATGTTCTGGTTGAAGGTACTGAAACCGCTATATTAACTATCAATACTCCTTCTAGTGGTATTAATTTAGGAGCAATAACTTCTCAAAATATCACCATTACTGATAATGATATAGCCAATAATGCGCCGACCAACATAGGTATTAGTAATAGTGCCATTAATGAAAATACGCCAATTAATACTCTAGTGGGTACCTTCAGCAGCACAGATCCAGATGTCGGTAATACCTTCACCTATAATCTTGTGTCTGGTACAGGCGATACAGATAATAGTTCTTTTAATGTTTCAGGCGATCGCCTCCAAATCAATGCTTCACCTGACTTCGAGACTAAATCAACCTACATAATCAGAGTCAAAACCACCGATCAAAGCGGACTATCATTTGAGAAGTCTTTAATTATCAACGTCAACGATCTCAATGAGGCCCCGTCATCAGCCGTCCTCACAAATCTTGTAAATGTATTGGCAGAGAACAGCGCGATCGCCACTGGAATCAGAGTCGCAGATATCTCAATTACCGATGATGCTTTAGGAACCAATACCCTCTCACTCACAGGAACCGATGCATCAAGCTTTGAAATTAGAGGTAATAAACTTTTCTACATTGGTAGCAGCCCTAACTTTGAAGCCAAATCCAGTTACAGTGTCAACGTCATCATCGATGATGCAGCTATAGGTAGTACTCCTGAATTTATATTACCTTTCACTCTTAATATCAGTGATGTTAATGAAGCACCTACCGTCACCAGTAGCTCAACATCTAGCTTCGCTGAAAACCGAACGGGAACGGTTTACACAGTCACAGGAATCGACCCAGACGCAGGAACTACACTTAGTTATAGTCTCACAGGTACAGATGCGGCGCAATTTAATATCAATAGCATCACAGGCGCAGTCACCTTCAAAACCGCACCAAATTTTGAAGTTCCCACTGATGTCAATTTAAATAATGTCTATGACATTAACGCGATCGCCAGCGATGGAACCTTAACGAATGCCAAAGCGGTTGCGATAACAGTCACCAACATTAACGAAGCCCCAACAGTCGTCGCAGAGATCGCCCCTCAAGAGATCGACAATGGCAAGGCATTTAACTTTACTTTTAGCAGTAACGTTCTCATCGACCCAGAAAGGGATCCAATTTCTTTTAGCGCATCAGGGCTACCTAATTGGCTGAAATTTAACTCCACAACAAGAACCTTTTCTGGAACTGCCAATGGTGTCGGCACATCCACTATCACCCTCTCCGCCAGTGATGGCACAAATACAACCAGAAGTAACTTCTCCTTGGTTGTCAATAAACCAACTGTAATTCCTCCAATCCTCCTTCAAAATCCCAATTCAGATATCTTTACGATCGCAGGTTCAGATACGCTGAAACTGAAAGTATTGCTTACCGATACTAAATCTAGTTTCGTTAATGAAGTTGGCGTTTTTGGAGTTGATGACGCTTCAGGGAAAATTAATGGGCTTTCCGTCGGAGATGCTGGATATAGTAAGGCAGCTTTAGATCGCTCTAAAGTAATTTTCTCCGCGATCTCTAATAAACCAGCAGGTTTTGATGCAGGCAACTTATCCAGCCTAGTAGGAATTACTTCTGGAGCTAACCTACGATTTTACTTGGTTAAGAATAGTTCAACCGAAGATGCATTGAAGTCCAGTAACTTCAATAATGTCCTATTTTCTTCAAATTCAACCTTAAAAATTACTGATTTTGGCAGTGGTAGTTTTACGCTTGGTTGGGAAGATGGCTCAGGAACTAATGATTTTAACGATATCGTCATTAAGGTTCTCGCGGCAGATGATGCATTAGTTTTAGGCACTACCCAGCAAGGAAAATCACAAGGAGGCGAAGTAATTGATTTGCGGTTTGCATCTGGTCTTTCAGCAGATACAAAATCGATCAAGGCTGATTTTATGGTTAATAGAGAAGCTGCTTTTGATAACTTTGTTGGCTTTTACAATGTCGTCGATGTCAATGGCGGCATCGATACAAATGGAGATGGGATCGCTGATATAACTTCAGGACAAAGTGGATACATTCAAGCGGCTATTCGTGGTCGAGTGTCTGGAATCGATCTATCTGTAAACAATCAAGGCACTGGTTCCTTTACTAGTATGTTTAACCCCAATTCTATTTTTGCGCCATTTATTATTGTCAATGGCACTCCTGATTTACTATTGGATAACAATACCTCTAACGATCCAGCGGTTTACTTCCCATTCTTAGGCTCGAACTCTGATGGAGCCGATCACATCCGCATGCTAGGTAGCAATGTCTTTGGTTTTGAAGATCTTTCCAATGGTGGTGATCGCGATTTCAATGACATAATCGTCAAAGTGACTCTAACCGCTATCAAGTAGAATTTAATTCTCGACTATACGCATCATCTCGCCTTTTATTGAAATATCGATACTGCACTCGTCCTTTTCCATACTGCGGAAAAACTACCACATGTGGATCACTATTGATCGGCGGTCTCGTCATTAATTTAGAGGACCAAAGCCATATCAGTCGGAACTGGATTTGTAAGCTTCCCATCTCTCATTTTGGATAATTTAATCTTAGCGAATAGTATCGGCGATATCTTGCCACTATGGCTCGATCCGAAGGTAATCAAGAACTACTTCATCGACTTCTATTTCTATGTTGGGCTAATTCTTCTGGAGTGATTTTAGCGGCTTGCTGAAGGGCAATCGCAGGATTGGAAATTTCTGCGGTTTTAGAATTAAGAGTTTGCGTTGACTTATCCGCCAGTACTGAGAGCCTATATTTAAAATACTATTTTGCTAATTCATATCACTCATAGAAGAGAGGATTAAACAAATATACGAATGGATTAATCAAACAATTCTATCCTAAGTATACTAACTTCAGAATCGCAAAAAGAAGAAGACTTTTAGGAGGTAGTAAATTTGATATATCATAGATTGAGGAAATCTCTTGACTAACTAACTCTTAACGAGGTATTCTTCCATTTATCAGAATATATTACACTTCAAATTTGATTTAGCAATTATGTAAATGGCCTGTTCCACGAGTGATTTAGGATTGCTACTCCCTTCACAGTTAAAGATTAGTCTTTTGGGGTTGTGGGGGCTGCGCCCCTTGACCCCATTTCAGCTATATATATTTCTACGATGGGAAAGGAGTAACTCATAGTTAAAAGTTTACTATTCAATTTATTTTTAATAATATCTGCGAAGTTGATGCAAAATCTGCACAATGAGAATTCCTGATATTATTAGCCTATTAGTATAAAAATCAACTTTCATAATGCGACCTACTACTCTAAATATTCAAAATCTGTGTCAAAGATATAAGATTTCTGCTCGTGGAGTCATTCATGTTGGTGCTCATGAAGGACAAGAACTAGAGCAGTACCTAAAAATGGGAGCAGAACAAGTTGTACTAATTGAGGCAAATCCACGGATTTTTGAGAAATTACAAAGTGTAGTAAAGAAATTCCCAAATGTTATTCCGTTAAATTATGCGGTATGCGGTCGCTCAGGTGAAATTAAGTTACGCCTAAACGCCTACGACTACAGCAGTAGTATTCTTCCTCTCAAACATCACCGCGACATCTATCCCAATATGTTGGAAGTGGGAGAAGTTGCAGTTGAGGGTATAACTTTAGATGGTTTGCTTTTGGAACAAAATCTCGATCCCAAAAAATTTAATATTTTAGCTTTAGATATTCAAGGAGCCGAACTTTTAGCTTTATCTGGTTCCACAGCAACACTAAAAAACATAGATGCTATTTATACCGAAGTCAATTTGGAGGAACTATATGAAGGATGTGCCTTAATTGGGCAAATAGATGAATTTTTAGCAGATTTTAATTTCCAGAGGGTGGCTTTGAGAACTCCTTTTCATCCGACTTACGGAGATGCCTTTTATGTGAGAACGGATATTTTAGCCACATCTCAAACTACCATATTCACTAGCATTTCTCCCCGTAATCACGATAATCAGAAACTAGCCATATCAAGCTGGCGATCGCATGGTTTAAAAGTGATTTCTCTTAATAATGAAGTGGAAGTTAAGGGACTAGAATCAATTTATCCACATGTAACTTTTCATACAGTTACCCGTGATGCTGAGGCACAAGTAGGAAGACCTCTAATTTATTTTGATGATATTTGGGCATATATTCAGAATCAAGAACTTGCAGAGAATGGCATTTTAGGCATTATCAACTCTGATATTCACTTAAAAGCAGATTTTGATTGTTGGCAGGTAATTGAAAGAGAAGCTGAAGATGGGTTGGTTGTATGCTCTAGGACAGAAGTACAGAGTTTAGAGCAAACATCGGGGCAAATTTATACCAGAGGCTTTGATGCTTTCTTTTTTTCTGAAAATCTATTGCAAAAATTACCAAAATCTGATTTCTGTTTAGGAATGCCTTGGTGGGATTTTTGGCTACCTTTAGTCACACAACAGAAAGGAATAAAGATAAAATACCTAACTACGGCGATCGCCTATCACATTCAACATCCCATTAACTATAGAAATGACCTATGGGAAAAATTTGGAATTAAATTTACCCAATTATTCAAACCTGAATTAGTTCCGATCTTTCAGCAATTACAAGATCAGAATTCAACCGAACTACGCCCTAAATTAATTAGTATTATTGACACATTCTTGCAGTCTTTCCATACCCACGCCCACCGAATCAGTCAATCTATGCCAACAACCACACTCAAAACTGAAAATATCAATCATGAAGCTGCGGAACTTCATTTAGAAACTGGAGATATTTATAGGGAGCAAGGTAAATTAGCGGAGGCGATCGCTTCGTATCAAAAGGCATTAACTCAAGACCCCAACTTTGCTGCAATTTTTCTAGGTATGGCAAAAATCTATCTATCCCAAGGGATGTTAGAGCCAGCGATTGAAGCAATTACGAATATTCAAGCCCTGGAGCCCGAACTTCTAGGTGGAGAACTATACATCCAGTTAGGAAAGATTTCTGCTCAGAAAGGTAAATTTGAAGATGGAATTCAATATTTACACACAGGCATAGATTTAGTTTGTGATAATCGGAATTCTGAGGATTCACAATTAGATGGATATCTAAATCTCGCTGAAATTTATACTAATCAGGGTAATTGGGATCGGGCAGTTCACACCTACCAACAGGCGATCGCTCTGTCGCCAAAATCCGTAAAAGCCCACTGGCAACTAGCGCAGGTCTTACAACTCCAATCCATAGCCCATCAACAGGAGGCTCTTGATCTAGAACCAACTTTAATGGATGTTTCCCAACATTTTGACCTAGGAATCAACTTTAGTAATCAAGGCAGACTGGATTGGGCAATCAGGGCATATCAACGGGTAATTCGCTTAAAACCAGATTGGGCAGAGGCACATTGTAATCTTGGCAATGCTTTATCCTCTGTGGGCAGATTAGAAGAAGCGGCAAAAAGTTTGAAAAAAGCGATCGCTCTCAACCCAAATCTAATTGAAGCATTTTCCAATCTCGGCAATGTTTTAGTTAAATTAGGGGATATTAATGCAGGAATTGACTACCATCTAAAAGCGATTCAGTTAAAACCCGATTGGGCAGAACTGCATTTCAACTTAGCAGATGCTTTAGTTAAACAGAACAAAATAGAAGAAACTTTTACCACTTTACTAACTGCCATCAGACTTAAACCAAATCTTGCCGAGGCACAGCGATTGATTGGTAATGTGTTAGTGATTCAAGGTGATTTCAGCGCTGCTATTCCCCATCTCCAAATTGCTACTCAACTCAAACCCGATTGGTCAGATGCTCACCATAATTTAGGTAAAGCTCTAGTTGCTAGTGGGCAAGTCAAAGAAGCGATCGCCGAGTATCAACAAGCCATCACCTTAACTCCTGCATGGGCATTAGCATACTGGGATTTAGGTATAGCCCATTGGTTAATAGAACAAACCCCAGAAACCATCGCCTGTTTCCAAAAAACTGTAGAACTACAACCTAATCTAGCGGATGTGCATCAAGGCTTATGTACACTCCTGCGTATTGGGGGTAACTTCCCTGCGTGCAGACAGACGGTAGAACGCTATGCCCAAACCTGCCAAGATATTGATGCCATCAGAGTTTTAATTACTCTGGTTAAATGCTATTTAGAATCAGGCTTATACGATACTGCCCAAGGCTACTTCCAACAACTTGAATCAAAACTGCTGCAACCAAATGTGACGCTCCAAGATTCTGAAGTCAGATTAATCTATGAAGATTTACTATTCAGTTTACCTTACCTGCGCGATCGCATTGATTTGAATGGACATCTCAATAAACTTATGGGCGGCGCATATACCCAACTATGTTTACCTATGGTTGCAGAAAAGGAAGAATCTAAATCTATAAAGAAAAAAGCGAAGTCATCAGAACCTCTTCGCATTGGCATTATTTCTAAACATCTCCGCCGTCATTCCGTTGGATGGTGTAGTCGTGGCATTATTCGAGAATGGTCTAAACTTACGCCCCATCTCTATCTCTATGTCACAGGGCGAGGTGGTTCCGATGATTTGACCGCAGAATTCAAAGAAATGACTCCTAACTTCTTTGACTTCTCCCAAAAATCTAATAATGAGCTTTTAGAAAAACTCCAATCAGATCGCCTAGATGTTTTGATTGATATGGACTCAGTTATGAATCCCAGTCATGCCCTCATTTTACATCACTCTCCTGCCAAATTAGTTTGCTCGTGGCTTGGTTGTGAAGCTCCCTATATTTCCGAAAAGAATTACTATCTATCCGATCGCCATACCCATCCCGAATCCGTTCAACCCTATTATCGAGAGCAGTTAATCAGAATGCCTGATTTTGCTGTAGCGATCGCCGATTTTCCCAGCAAACCCATAGACCGTAAAGCTCTTAGAAAGAATATAGGAATCACGTCTGAAATGGTGGCATATCTCTCGGTCGCTACTGGACATAAAGTTAATCCAGACTCAGTGCGATCTCATGTCAGTATTCTCAAGCAAGTTCCCCATAGTGTACTACTGCATAAAGGTTTTTGCGATCTGGAAATCGTGCGATCCCTTTATCAACAGGAATGTCAAAAGGCAGGTATTGCTAAAGATAGATGTCGGTTTATCACTCGTCAACCAATGGAAGAAGACCATCGTAGTTTTTATCAAATTGCTGATATTGCCCTAGATACCTATCCTTACAACGGCGGCACTCATAATTTGGAATCTCTGTGGTTCGGTCTTCCCATAGTCACTCTATGCGGCGAACAGGCTCCCTCCCGCATGGGATATTCTTTTCTCAAGGCGGTGGGTATTAGTGAAGGTGTTGCTAAAACTTGGGAAGAATATATTAACTGGGCAGTTAGAATGGGAACCGATCTCAACTTAAGAATGGATTTGCAAAACCGTATACTCCAATCTAAGCAACCAGAGACCTTATCACCAATATGGAATCCTCAGAAATTTGCGATAGATTCTTTGGATCTGTTTCAATCTCTATTATGACTGATGTTACGTAGAACGAAGATCGCCCTCACCCCCCACTTCCCCTCTCCCAAAGGGCTAGGGGCTAGGGGTGAGGGTCTTAGAAGCTTCCACGTAACATCAGTTATAAAATGCATAAGTAGTCCCTTACCACTCATAGAATATACATTATTTAAATGGGGCCATAGGTCTGGAATCATGATTAAACCATAGGTTCAGTTGACAAATCAATGCGATCCGTAATACAGAACAAACAGCCTTGTATGTCTCCTGTACCCTTCTTCGTTCTTTAAGTAGTTACTCCCTTCCCACCATAGAAATATACACAGTTTAAATGGGGTTAAGGGGCGCAGCCCCCACACCCCCAAAAGACTAATCTTTGACTGGGAAGGGAGTACACGAAGTTAATTACACATAAAACCGGCTAAAACCTATATTTGTTCAAGACGTATTGTGTAAATTATTCTATCCATATACTTAACTATTGTGCTGCCAACCAAACCAGTAAGTCTGCCAAGCTAATTGCCGAAGCCAAAGTGGTTGGCGTAATAAAGGAACCCGCACTGATAAATTCCTGGGTAACCATACTGGCTAACCATAGAATTTATGCATGAATTTATGATTGACCTGTGGCACCGCGCTAATATCATAACTTTTATAATCACCAATGCCTAAGAAGAGGCGATATTTCTGGCTAATTGAATCTATGCCTTGGGTTCTCGCCCTAGTAAAATCAGAAAGAAAATAGTGATAGATTTGCCCGACCGCAGTCATGAAATTAAACGCAATTCTAAATTTCATGACTATCGTGAAGAACTGATGTAGTTATTACGTTAGCAAGGATTGGAAGCCATTAGCTAATAATTTGATTCAATCCAATCGATAATCTCGGCTTCAGTTTGGGCATAACGAATTTCTCCAGTTCTGGAATCGCAGGCGCGCCAAATTTTGGCATCTGTCGAACCCATTACTTGTTTTACATCAAGATAGGAAGGTCGATTTAGCCAATCCCAAAAGTGTCTTTGTACAGAGAAAGCAGATCTATTATCTAATTCTTTTTGTTCTTGTTCTAATAAAGTTAAAAGCTGAGAATTTTGGTTTGTCTTTGCTGCTTTTACACGACGAATCAAAGAAGAGGAAATATTTGCCTGATGTTTAGTGAATACTGATGATTGACTATTCATAACTGCATTAGCCATAGTTTTCATGATGCTTAGTGCAACGATAAATTTTATATTTTCTATATTTTACTGTAACAAAAGCTACAAAATTAACTATTTTCTGTAAATAAGCTAATTATTTTAAATAAAATTTCTATTATCGGGTTGAGTTTAGGTGGAATCGACCTAGTTATCCCTAATTATGAGTTTGGATACCCTAAAAATAAAATTATCTCGATCAAACTTAAAAATTGGTTTTGATGGAGTGGCTGCTAAGTGAGAATATAGTTTAAAGCATTAAATAAGTTAAACAAACGGTAAATAAACATGGCTCTGGCAACCCAATCTTTAGAACAACTTTGCATTAACTCAATTCGATTTCTAGCTATAGATGCTGTGGAAAAGGCTAAGTCTGGGCACCCCGGATTGCCAATGGGTGCAGCGCCTATGGCTTTTGTTTTGTTTGATCAATTCTTAAAATTTAATCCCAAAAATCCTAAATGGGTCGATCGCGATCGCTTTGTCCTATCGGCGGGACATGGCTGTATGTTGCAATATGCCCTTCTTCACCTCACAGGCTATGACAGCGTACCTTTAGAAGAAATTAAGCAATTCCGTCAATGGGGAAGCCAAACTCCCGGGCATCCTGAAAACTTTGTAACATCAGGTATTGAAGTAACCACAGGTCCCCTAGGTCAGGGCGTTGGTAATGCTGTGGGCTTGGCGATCGCTGAGGCACACTTAGCTGCCAGATTTAATAAGCCTGGTCACAACATTGTCGATCACTATACCTACGTCATTCTTGGTGATGGCTGTAATATGGAAGGTATTGCTTCTGAAGCTGCTTCTTTTGGTGGACATCTGAAGCTAGGCAAACTGATCATGATGTATGACAGTAATAGTATTTCCATTGATGGCAGCACTGACCTTGCTTTTACTGAAAATGTCGGTATGCGTTATGAAGCATACGGTTGGCAAGTTTTATATGTGGCTGATGGTAACAATGACCTTGGTGCAATTGCGAAGGCGATCGCCGAGGCAAAGGCTGAAACTACTAAACCTACAATCATTATCGTGACAACCGTGATTGGCTATGGTTCTCCCAAGAAAGCGGGAACGGCTGGTGTCCACGGTGCCATGCTCGGTACAGATGAAGTTGCAGCAACCCGTGCCAACTTGGGATGGGAATACGAACCTTTTGTAGTTCCTGAAGATGCCTATACTCGTTTCCACAAAGCTATTACCAAGGGTGCCGAAGCCGAAGCTGAATGGAATGCGCGCTATGCCGCCTACAAACTTGCCTATCCCTCCGAAGCTGCTGAATACGATCGCATTATGGCTGGAGAATTACCTACAGGCTGGGAAGACTCCTTGGCACCAGTTTTAGAAATGGAGAAATCCACTCGTTTACTTTCTGAAGCTTGCTTAAATGCTCTATCTAAAGCATTACCCGAGTTTTTAGGTGGTTCTGCTGACCTTGCCCACTCCAACATGACCTATGTTAAAGGTTCACCTGACTTCCAACCTGGTTCCTACGAAGGTCGTAACTTCCGTTTTGGAGTGCGCGAACATGGTATGGGTGCAATTCTCAATGGTATGGGCTTGCATGGAGGTTTGATTCCCTACGGTGCTACTTTCTTGGTATTTGCTGACTATATGCGTGGTGCCATTCGTTTATCGGCATTATCTGAAGTCGGTGTGGTTTACATCATGACCCACGATTCCATTGCTTTGGGTGAAGATGGTCCAACTCACCAACCTGTCGAAAACATTGCTTCACTGCTGGCAATTCCTGATTTAATCGTACTTCGTCCTGGTGATGCCAAGGAAACTGTCGGTTCCTACGAAGTAGCGATCGCTAACCGCAAACGTTCTACCCTCTTAGCATTTACTCGTCAAAATGTGAAGAATCTTCCTGGGACTTCAGTTGAAGGTACTAAAAAAGGTGGATATACGATCGTGGAAGCTGAGAACCCCGATTTAATCTTAATTGCTACTGGTTCCGAACTAGAACTAGCTACCAAAGCGGCTGACATCTTCAAATCTGAAGGAAAGTCTGTACGTGTAGTTTCTATGCCTTCATGGGAACTGTTTGAAGGACAAACCCAAGAATATAGGGATTCAGTACTTTCTCCTAGTTGCAAAAAACGGGTATCTGTAGAAGCTGGTTCGACAATGGGTTGGCATAAATACGTTGGTTCCGACGGGGCTGTAATCGGCATTGATACCTTTGGCGCTTCGGCTCCAGGTAACATTTGTTATGAGAAGTTCGGTTTCACCGTTGATAATGTTGTTGCTACTGCTCGTAAAGTCTTAGGCTAATCTCATTAAGTTCTAGTTCAGTT
>JBBQHY010000043.1:0-10881 GCA_038324415.1 Pseudanabaenales cyanobacterium
GGCGATTTAATCCATGAAGTTATCTCCATCCGATGTTTTCTTCCAAATTATAATTGCATTAACTTTAAATATATATATCACTTCTAAAGATTCAATTGATACAACGGATTGACGAAATAGTAGGAAATGGGAAGTAAAATAAATACTTCAAACAATAAAGTTACTCTTCTCCCACCATACAAATATACCCAGTTTAAATGGAGTTAAGGGGCAAAGCCCCTTCGTGGGGGCGCAGCCCCCACACACCCAAAAGACTAATCTTTGGCTGGGAAGGGAATAGAGCCTTAAACTGTCTCCATGAACGATTAAACAGGCTGTAATTAACAAGTACTTTCTCATTCAAACTTAAAGCTACAAAGTGCCACTAAAAAAGAGTGGAATTTTGGCTCCACTCTCAGATAATTGTCAGCTAATTAGTTTTTACTAAATAATCTTAGCGGCGACCACGATAGGGTACTGCTGCCATGTAGTTAGGAATATCAGAAGCTTTTAGTCTTTGAGCGTAGTTAGTTTTAGGGGCAACAGCTTGAGCCATGGCTTTAAACTTGTTTGGATCGCCTTCGGGTAAACGACGTGTTTGGGCTTTGGCAGTAAAGTATTTTTGTAAAGTAAACTGCCAATCGTACTTGGTAATGCCTGCACTTTCGCGGTGATCAGCGCCATAGCGAGGTGTAACCAAATTGAAAGGACGTTCTTGCATCCGCTTACGTTGATAGGGCAGGGTGTTATCACCAAAGGCATGTTCGTACTCGTCCCCATCAACAACAGCATCAATAAAGGCACCAATACCTTGCTCGGCAATGACAATTGACCAAGTGATCTCTTCCATTTTGCTGTAAGGAGAGCGCCCCAGAATCCGCTTCAGGGTAAGTTCAACCACCCGATAGTTGGAATTTGGCTCCACAACTAACCGATAGAAAGTATCAGACTTGCCTAATCCTCTGATAAAATCACGGACTGAAAACATACAGATTTTAAATTGGGATTCCAAAAAGGTTTGACGATTGCTTTCGAGGATGACGTGTTCGCTAAAAACTTGACGGTAAGCAGCCCAAATAATATCTTCTAAATCTCCAACCCCAGATACATTTTCTGTACGATAGATAAAGGGTGAATCTTCATCTTCATCGGCAAAGCCAAAACTAGCAACTCGTTGATTTTGAGAAGATGGAATTACGGTCATTAAAGGTAAAGGTGGCATTGATATTTCTCCAAAGAATTTTTTATGTTATCGAACAGGGAATCTAAAGGAACTCCGTACCGAGGCAGGTACAGGGTCGGTAGATTTACGAGTCATATCAGGAATGACAATATTTGCGGTGCTAATAGGCTTAATCGGAACTTGTTTAATCGTCACCTGCCGAGCTAGATCCATAAAGTTACGAATATCACCCTGTTTAGGATAAGCCTCCTCTTGTTTGATCCGCCAATCACTACCATAGCGGGGCGTAACTAGGTTAAAAGGACGTTCTCTCATCCGTCGGCGTTGGTAGGGAACAGTGTTTTCTCCGAAGTTCTGAAAATACTCTTCGCTATCGACCAGAGAGTCAATAAGTCCACCAATCCCTGTGTTGGCGATCGCAATTGACCACGCTATTTTCTCGGCCTCGTTATATGGTTTCCGACCTAAAAATCTTTTTAAGCAAATATCCACAATGCGGTAGTTAGAATTCGGCTCGACCACAAGACGATAAAAGGTTTCAGATTTACCTAAACCCCTAATTAGATCCCGTACGGAAACTTGCTGATTTTTAAATTGAGATTCTAAAAAAGTTTGGCGGTTGCTTTCGAGAATTACGTGTTCACTAAAAATTTGCCGATAGGAAGCCCAGATCAGGGCTTGAATCGAGCCTAAATCGGTTAAATCTTCAGAACGATAGATAAAAGGAGTATCTTCATTGGGAACTTCGTAGCCAGAAACCCGATGGTTCTGAGAAGAAGGTTTAATTTCAAGTAAAGGGATTGCCATATAATTAATCGCTTATTTAGGTAAATAGCTGTAGGGAGTTGAACTTTCACGGCGAGATACAGTAGGAGCTTTTGCTTCCACGGTCATATCTGGAATATTAATTTTGTTCGTATTAACACCACCACTTCGGGCATATTGATAATTGCCTTGGGCGGGGCTAATTTCACTAACCATACTTAAGAACATGGAAGGAATGCCACTGCGAATCCGTTCCCGACTGACCACACCATAGTTAAATTTCTGATTGGCGGTGAGGCTACCAGAAGTAATTAGAGCCGCTTCTTTTGCTCGTTGATAGTCGCTGTATCTGGGATTAACTAGATTGTAAGGGCGATCGCCCATTCTCCGTCTTTGGTAAGGCACAATATCTTCCCCAAAGTTTTCTAAATATTCGGGGCTATCAACAATACTATCTATAAATCCTTCTAGTCCTTTTGTGGCAATGATAATTGAATTTGCAATCTGTTCATTATTGCCGTAGGAAGCACGCCCTAAAAAGCGCGTAAAGCTTAAGTCTACAAGGCGATAGTTAGAGTTAGTTTCGGCAATGAGTCGATAGTAGGTTTCAGATTTACCTAACCCTCTCATAAATTCTCTAACGGAAATTTGGCGATTTTTAAGCTGGGATTCTAAAAATGTTTGGCGATTATTTTCAATAATTAAATGCTCGCTAAAAACTTGGCGATAGGCTGCCCAGATTAAAGCATTTATACCTTCTAGATCGGTGACATCACTATGTCGATAAATTACTGGATCATCTTCATCGATTACATCGTAGCCATTAACACGATGATTTTGGGTAGTGGGATTAAAAGAGATTAAAGGAAGCATATTAAATAATCCTATCTAAAAAACTTATA
Organism: Pseudanabaenales cyanobacterium; assembly: GCA_038324415.1. Taxonomy (GTDB): domain Bacteria; phylum Cyanobacteriota; class Cyanobacteriia; order Pseudanabaenales; family Pseudanabaenaceae; genus PCC-7502. The sequence goes on from JBBQHY010000043.1 coordinate 2,830, forward strand.
AACTAAATACAGCTAACAGGTTGGCGTTCTTGGTCGTATTGGTCGTAATTTTCGCTAAATAATGCCATTTCCATCCGTGCTCTTACCGCTAAGTCAGGTTCATGGGTTTTGCTTGATTCGAGTAAAGCGATCGCCCGATCAGCAATAACATGACTTACTTTACCAATGGCATCTAGTGCCACAATCGCCGCATAGCGAATAGACCAATCATGATCCTTAAGCATAGATTGTAATGTGGCTAAAATTGCAGGATAATCGATTATTTCCGCCCATTCCCCATGAATTTTACCTAAGCCTTTAATGGCAGCACGGCGCACACTAGGAGAAAAATCAGTTTCGGCACAATTTAAAAGTATAGGTATTGCCCTAGGATCGCCGATCATGGCTAAAGCTCTAACTGTGTATGCCCTTGCGCCATAGTTATAGTCATCCATTAATGCCATGAGGCTATTAACACTACTACGCCCGATCGCTACTAGCCCATGCATAGCGGCGATCGCTGCCCCAGGATTGTTATAGCCTAAAACCTTGATTAGAGTGGGAATTGCCTCTTCATTGCGGATATCAGCGAGGGCGTGCACCGCTTGGATTAGTTGGGCAGGAGTACATGCCTTATCTATTTCTTGAACTAATAACTAAATATTACGCATGGGCTTAATTCCTAAATTAATTCCTAGTTTGATTCTTACAGAAGATCGTCCATTAACAGCATTACCTGCTGTAAATTTTCCAAGAGTTCGGGATCATGATTAACATTGGGTAAATGGGTATCAAGAATCCCTTTGAGGGCAAAAAGTTTAAAACTATTTTCGGTTTGAGCGTGGGCGATCGCTTGCCCAGCCGCTAGATAGCCAATTTCTCCTAGATCGGTCAAAGCCACTCGGCGAATATTAATATCAGCATTTGCTAGTGCTTCTACTAATAGGTCGGCAAAGCGATCGCTACCTGTTAAGCCATACATAGAGCGAGCCGCAGCTAGACGAATTCTCACCACACTATGGTTTAGAAATGGCTCAATTAAATCCTTAACCGACTTGGCTTTTAGTCTGCCTAAAGCTTCTAAAATTGCCTCGTAGGGTTGATTTAAATCTAGATAGTCCTGAGAAGTTAGAAGCTTTGCCAAAGGTGAAACCGCCACTTGAGCCGCGATGTAACCTTGAGCGTGACTAGCTATTTCTTCGATCGCCTGAGATGCAGCTTCTCGGACATAAAAGTCTTCACAACTTAAGGCTGAAATTAAAGCTGAAATTGCTTTAGGATTGCCCAATTTGCCCAAAGACCTTGCCGCATTCCGCCGCAGAGGATACCCGCCCAACTCAGTTCGATCTTCACTATCTTCAATCGCCACCAATAAAGCGTCTACCGCCTCATGCACCCGCATTTTACCCAACCACCAAGCAGCGTAATAACGAAGACTTAAATCTGGCGATCGCAGGTTGGAAATAGCCAAAGCGATCGTCAGTTCATTACCTTTTGGATTGGACTGCTGATCGTGCATTTAGATAATTTTTAAATGACTAAAGGTGAAACGGAGATAATTATGCCTCCCAACCGATTGATTCGCTGCATCTCTTCACTCATCTTGCTATAAGGCACGGTGAAAAGAGTACTGCCACTGCGACGAATGGGAAACTTGGTCTTATCAGATTCTTCGCTTTGGCGAAGTCCAGAGACTTCAATTTGAAAGATTCTCCGCCCTGCTTCAGTATTAGCAGCAACTCCAATGGATGTTTGACCGTACATGATTTCTCCTGAGATTGTCTTTTGTGTTTAAGTAGCGCCCAAGGCAATGATAAGAATGGGTAACAGATCTTAAATTCTGAAAACTCTATTTATGTAATTTCTCTAAACTATTTACGAATGAAGAAATTTAATAATTATCCTTATCATTAGTTAACTTAAGCTTAAATTGCCGTTATAGATGCAATTTTACCGCCTTGACGTTGAATTTGCTGAATTTTTGCAGATAAGCTATCGTAGGGAACCAAAAATGCCGCAGCACTTCGGCGAATCTTAGGATAACCTTGCCCATAAATGCCAGTAGCTTCAATGCGATAAACCTGACCTTTATCATCCGCAGTTATACCTAAACGAACACTAGGAACTGCATCTATGGAGTTTTTATAAGACCAACCATCAGAACCACCTGAAGGAGCCACAATTGCTGATGAAGTATTACGCCCTAGGTCACGAGTTAGACGAGCAGAGTTTCCTTCGACTTGAGAGGTATCACTGTTTGCATAACCACGATAGAGACGGAACATCCGATTGAAACCTACAGTTCTTGCCCCAGTGCTAAAATTAAACCCACGGTAATAGGGAACAATATTCTCGCCAAAGCTTTCTGAATATTCAATGCTGTCAATAAAAGAGTCAACATCGGCATCATAGCCTTGGGTGTCATAAATATGAAAATGCGAGATTAACTCAGCTTCATCAAAGGGAGCGCGTCCCAATAAATGCTTGTAATTAAGTTCAGTGAAGCGAGTATTGGAATTAGGGTAAAAGAACTTAGTCTTATATAGTTCAGACTTGGCTAATAAGCGGACGAATTCTCTTACAGTGATATTTCCTTCTTTAAGTAAAGATTCAGCAGCAATTAATCTCTCGCTTGCCATTACATAGTCGTTACCTAAAATTTGGCGATAGGCAGCCCGAATTACTACCTGTAAATCATCAAGACTATAGTCTGGTCGCAGTTCCACAGGGGATGAACCCTGAAATGCATCAAGACCTAGTCGGTTCGCTACTGTAGTTACAGCCATGCTAAGAACTCCTTAAGTTTTTTATTTTAATTAATTTTTTATTTTGATTAAATGGCAAGGGGATGAGCAAAACCCATCCCCGATCAGTAATTAACTAGCAGCAGCAATACTAATTACTTTGCCACCAGATTTATTAATTTGCTTGAGCTTGGTTGAAAGTTGATCGTAGGGAACTAGGAAAGAATCACGATCGCGGCGCACTTGAGTTCGATTTCCCAAAGTAGAACCATTAGAGACCTGTACTAAGTACATCCGTCCTGAACTACCAGCACTAACTCCAGAAAGTCTGGCCGCAGGATCAAGGGCAGATGGTACGGAACCAGTGGGGAATATAATCGTGTTAGTAGCATTTTGGGCAACTTCACGGGTTAATCGCGCTTTGTTTTTACCATATTGGGCATTATCGCTGTTGGCATAGCCGCGATAAAGGCGAAACATCCGATTAAAGCCTACGGTTTTTTGTCCCGATTGAGACGAAAACCCGCGATAGAATGGCACAATCGAATCGCCAAAGCTTTCGACATATTCCAAACTATCTATGTAGGAATCGATCTCAGCATCATAGCCTAGGGTGCTATAAGTATCATTGTGTTCTGCAATCTCAGATTCATCATATGGAGCCCGTCCTAACAAATGTTTGAAGTTAAGCTCAATAAATCGAATTTGAGGATTGGAATGAAAGAATTTATTTTTATATAATTCTGATTTAGCTACAGAACGTACAAACTCACGAACTGAGATATTGCCTTGGCGGAGCAAAGATTCAGAACTAGTCAATCGTTCGCTTTGCATTAAGTAATCATTGCCCAGAACTTGACGATAAACAGCCCGAATAATGGTTTGAATATCATCTTCTGTCCAAGGCGATCGCAGTTCCAATTCAAAATCCTCATCCAAAGCTGGAATTCCGAGGGAACTTGCTGCTAGGGTGACAGCCATAGTATTTCCTTAGGTAAATTTATATTGAAATTAGTGCGAAAATTAATTTGAAAATTAATTTGGAAATTTAGATGTATATGCAGAAAAAAGAATTCAAGAATTTTTAAATCAGCAAGAGTAAAAAAGTTATGTAATAAAAAGATTACCCGCCAAGAGGAGCGATTGTTAGCATCGGTATCGCCAACACGCACTCTCCTTTAGCGGGCATCATGGATCAATTAGCTTAGAGCGTTGATAGCGTAGTCGATGTAGGTGTTAGCTTCGTTTGCAGATTGACCAGCCAAACCGTGGCTAGATTTGATGCTTTTTAGGGCTTCAACATACCAGCTAGGAGATAGTTCAAAAGTGCGGTTGATTTCAGCTAGACCAGCAATTAGGTACTCATCCATAGGACCAGTTCCACCAGCAACTAGACAATAGGTAACCATACGAAGATAGTAACCGATGTCACGAGCACACTTGGACTTGCCTACAGCATCAGCAGCGTAGTTAGCACCAGGAGTAGAAGTGGTGTAAGGGAATTTGGAATAAACTGCTTGAGCAGCTCCATCGATTAAGCTTTGAGCATTTTGAGTCAATGCCTTAGCAGCTTCCATACTGGCTTTAGCGCGATCAAAACGTCCATTAACAGCTTGCATTTCGCTGTTGCTTAAGAAACGTCCTTGGGTATCGGCGGTGGCGATAGCTTCAGTAATTGGGGTCTTCATGATTAAAATTTTCTCCAGTTAAATATAGTTAGGTTCAAAAATATAATTAAAATTAAGCTACAGCAGCGGCAGCGCGATCAAAGTAACCAGCTACTTCGGAAACTAATTGACTACAGTCACCACGGGTAATTCCAGAAGGGTCATTAACAATGGAGATTGCAGCTTCTTTCATTTTGCCAATACCAACAGCAACGGAAGAACCAGGGGTACCAAGAGCTTGGTAGGTTTCACGAAGACCATTTAAGCAACGATCATCTAATACGCTAGAATCTCCAGCAATAGTAGCGTAGGTTACATAGCGGAGGATGATTTCCATATCACGTAGGCAAGCAGCCATACGACGATTGGTATAAGCATTTCCACCGGGAGCAATTAATTGAGGCTGTTCAGCAAACAGGCTACGAGCAGCGTTAGCAACAATACTGGAAGCATTGCTGGTGATACGGTTAACGGTATCTAAACGTTTGTTGCCATTAGCGATCATGGCAGATAGAGCATCTAGTTGACCAGAGGATAGAAATTCACCCTTGGCATCAGCTTGAGAGACTACTTTGGCAAATGCGTCTAACATTTAAATTAACTCCGTATGATTTAGTATTTTTTTAATCTTTAGAAATTGGAAATTAGAACTTTAGAGCTTGTAAAGATATCCTTAAATAACCTTTGTGCTCGAACTAGTTCAAAGTCTATTTTGTAATAGTTTTTTTCTTCCTTAAAAAATCTACAACGCTGAGTAGTCATTAATTATTACAAATTGCAAAATTGTGTAAATCTACACAATAAGTGTCCAAGAGCTTTACTCAGATATGGTTTCAGGAGTATTATGCCCTCCGTGAAATGTAAACCTTGGTTATGTAAGATTAAGTTTTAACAACTAAACATTAATATACCTAAATGTTTAGGATATTTGATTTGGTTGAGATCATGTCGGGGCAATGATTTGGTTGGTTGTCAGGGCATAATCAATAAGTTAAGAATAGTTAAGTAGCTTGTCGATATTATTTTAGGTTTTATTCAATCGTTGGAAGCGATCGCCTTTTTCATTGTTTTTTATATCTCCACATCTCCACGCTCTTAATAAATTATTACTTTATCTATGAACCAAAAATGGAAGCAACAACTAAATTATCTAAAGCGAGAGGCATATACTCTTTACTACGCTTGTCAAGATCGTAAAACTCCTTGGTATGCGAAACTACTAGGAGCTTTGGTTGTAGCCTATGCTTTTAGTCCAATCGATTTAATTCCAGATTTTATTCCCATAATTGGATTTTTAGACGATCTACTTATTAGTCCCTTAGGAGTTTTCTTTGTTTCTAAACTAATTCCCAAAAAAGTGATGGAATTATCAAGAGAAAGAGCTGAGGCGGCAATACTGGCAGATGATGCAAAGCCTAAAAACTGGATAGCGGCAGCTTGTATTCTTCTCATTTGGCTAGTATTTGCAAGTCTGGTAATTTTATATTTCTTGAGGAAATTATAGATAAATATTAGATATTGATTCATTTTGAGTGTCAAGATCAAGACATAAAAACCACAGAAAAAGAGTTAAGCTATTCCCATAAAATTCTGGAGGAAAGAAACTTGCACTTTGACTTATCACAAGTGATTCAACAGATAGGCTAATTTGGTATATGGGCTATTATTTTCGCTGAATCAGGATTACTTATCGGCTTTTTCCTTCACGGAGATAGTTTACTGTTTACGGCTGGATTTATTGGCTCCCAAGGGCACTTAAATATTGTAATCCTGATAATTGCCTGTTTTGTCTGTGCAGTGCTATGGGATAATATTGGCTACGTCACAGGGTATAGATTTGGGCAAAAATTATTTCAAAAAGAAGATAATTAGTTTTTCCATAAAAAGAACTTAGTTAAAACCCAAACCTTTTATGATAACACGGAAAAAAGACCCTTGTTCTCGCTCGGTTTATGCCAGTAGTTCGTACCTTCGCCTCAATTGTGGCAGGAATCAGTGCCATGCATTACTGAACTTTTATGGTTTATAACCTGATCGGTAGGCTGGTGTGGACATTAGGAGTCACACTTTTAGGCTATTTCCTTGGGAAAGTGATTTCCCCTGAACAAATTGATAAATATTTACTACCAATCATCCTAGGAATTATTATTCTCTTCAGTATTCCATCTGTTATTCATCTGATTCAAAATAATCGCTCAAATAGTAATAACCAAGATAAGAAGGAATAAACTGAAGAAAATATATATCGAAACTCAGAAAGACTTCAAAGGAATTACACTTCGGTCAAACACTTCACCGTCAGTTCCGATCGCCTCAGTCAGAATCTGTTTAGAAGTGACTTCCAAAGCCACAAAGCTTGGTCTAGATGCGGAATAAGCCGTAAAATCTGAGGTATACATCCAACGAGTATTTGCTCCAGCCCCTTCTACAATATAGGTTGTCCCATTCATAACACGCGATCGCTCATAATCATGATCATGCCCACATAAATATAACTGAACATTATGCTTGGCAAATAGAGGGGGTAAAGTGTTTATAAGAGCTTCAGTACTGCCATGTAAGCCCGAAGAATAGATAGGATGATGTCCAAACACGATCTTCCATAGTGCTTTGCTTTCTCCCAAGGATTTATCCAACCACGCTAGTTGTTGCGGATCGTCAGTATTTGTATCTATAGCAAAAAACTGAACTTTCCCTTCTTGAAATGTATAGTAGCGATTGCCTTGAGGATATATCCTATCAGTCATATTAAACAATGGATATTTGACTTCATCCATACCATTGTTAGTGACAACATCATGATTACCAAGCACAGCTCGAAATTTTACGCCTGCTTTCAGTAGAGGGGCGTAGGGCTCATCAAATACTGCCTTTACTTTGCTAATTTCGCCACTATTATAAATATTATCTCCCGCTAATAGTGCTAAGGGATAAGGCTTTTGCTGGTAGTAGTTATACATCGCTTTAGCAACAGCATATTGCCCATCATCTCCAGTTCCAGTATCGGCAACGGATATGAATCGTAGAAGTGTCTCGCTCGACTTATCTTCCCCGTTTACAGCAAATTTGCCTATGACTCCACTTCCCAAGGCAGTGGCTAATATACCTATCCCAACTAGTAATTGACGACGAGTAATAGACATGAATTTCCTCTTACGCTTAAAATTCTTTTACTTAGATATTTTGAATTGAATATAGCAGTTTTACCTACTAGGCTATATTTTAAATACTTCACAAGGATAGCAAATGAGAATCAAAAGGATTTATCAGTTCGATTGGTTCTTCTACCTACGGCATTGTATTCATAGCGATATTTGCTATCTATTAAAAGACGATTATTTATCGGTAGTGTTACAAAGTTGTTGAATCAGTAATTAAACTAGAAGAGGAAATTCATAACGATTAATAAACAAACCAATGACGATATCATGCATCAATATCGTCTTAGAGAAGCAAATCGTTTTTCGGGCTAATCGCTTAATTCAAGTTCTTAAAGTTAAATGTTTACGCTCAATTTTTTGCGTATTTCTTTTACCAATCTCATGCACGTTTGGATCTAAAATCCGTTCGTATGCACCCCAAGCATCCGTAAAAAACTTCGTCACTCCAAAAGGGCTTAAAAGCTCGAGCAATTTTGTCATGGCGTAATCTTGATGCGGAGC
>JBBQHY010000044.1:0-10879 GCA_038324415.1 Pseudanabaenales cyanobacterium
TTCTCGATTTTCTCCAAACTGTTCATGATGAAGTTGATAGGTTATCAATTATCAGCTTCCATCATTAAGTGGTCTGTCTACTATGGCTGACCACTTTTTTTGACTGGTAATATCAGATTTTAGTCTAAACTCCAGTACTAAGTAGCAATAGCTGTATTTGCTCTGCGCTATCACCTTGACGTTCAGCCGTAGATTCTAGCGTTACCTCAATGCGCTGAAATCTTGCTTCTGTCTCTTCGGATGTCATAGTTTTTTAAATTAATTTAGATAATTATGTTTTCCTTGGCAACGGGATTACCAATGATATTATCTAAAAAGTTGAAAGAAAGGTAAATTAGCAGAATTAATAGTGGCAAATATAGTAAAAGTAGATTTATGATGCTTTTTAAATCTTCAATTTGGTTGGGAATAATAGCGATCGCTGCTTGGGGAATTTTACTAATCAAGCTGTGGTTATTTGGACAGCTATATCTATTAATTCATCCCAACTACATTCCTCTAACTGTAGGCGCAGGGATTTTATTACTGGCAATCAGTGGATTCAAAACTTGGGAGTTGATTAAAAGGGAACGATTTAGTAAAAAATCTAATAATCTCAAACATACAAATCTTTTTCCCAGTAGATTAAGTAGCGGTTTGCTATTGGCAACAGCAATTGTGGGCTTAGTGATTACGCCCAGACCCTTTGCTAGTGATACCGCTATTCATCGGGGCGTTAATGAAAATCTCGGAGCAATTAGATCGGTTCCCAAGTCATTTCGGGCTAGTAATCGACCAGAGGAGCGATCGCTGATTGAATGGATTAGAACCTTAAATATCTATCCTGAACCTGATGCTTATACTGGACAAAAGGTTAAAGTTACAGGCTTTGCCATCCATCCCCAAGATTTATCGGATCAGTTGATGTTGATTTCTCGCTTTATCATTACTTGCTGTGCCGCCGATGTTTACCCCGTAAGCTTGCCCGTCAAACTTAGTCAAAGTCGCAGTAATTATCCCGCCGATCGCTGGTTTGAAATTACAGGAACTATGACCACAGAAACTATCAAAGGTAAGCGCCAGTTAACTATTCAGCCTATGACTATTAGCGCGATCGCCGAACCGAAAAATCCCTACGATTATTAAATTACAAAGCTCCTGCTGCCGTCCTATCCAACACACTATTGGATAAATGGGTAGTGATATTCATAGATTGGAGCACAGGCACATCACCATTAGGATAATCAATTACCGATACACAACCATTTCCCTGCTTAAAAGCCCAAAAACTAGCAGGACTAAGGTTAAATAGCTGACAAAGAATCGCCTTATTTACCGCATCATGAGCAACCACCATTGCTGTTTCCCCCTCAGGTACAGCATCAATAATTTGTTGCCAAGCCACTTTTACCCTTGCCCACACATCGTCTAGATTTTCACCGTCTGGCATTTGCACAGATTCGGGCGTAGCTTGCCATTTCTGCAAATCCCCAGGAAACTCGGCTTCAATTTCTGTTTCTAATTTACCTTCCCATTTACCGTGTGAAATCTCTTTAAGTGAATCAAATAATTTTAAAGAGAGTTGAGGATGGTTTTTAAGGATAATTTCGGCAGTTAGTTTAGGGCGCAGCATTGAGCTACTAATAGCTTGATCAATTTTGATCTGACTCAAAAAGTTCGCCGCTTTTTGTCCCTGTTGCTCCCCTGTAGAATTTAAAGGAATATCAATTTGTCCTTGAAAGCGTTGATCTCGATTCCAGTCTGTTTCACCGTGTCTTACTAATAATAAGCGGATTCCAGTATGAGACTTTTTAAGAGGTGGCAAAATATCCCCAGCGATCGCGTGTAGATGGCTAACTAAATTCAAAGACTCTAGTTGAGCAATACCAGATTGACTAAAGTTCAAAATACTAATGCCACAGTTAGATTGATGCAAATAGTGATAACGAGATGGATCTATGCCCAAAGCAGCAGCAATTAAAGCTCGATTAATGCCGCTATGTGCAACTAAGAGAATAGTTTGCCCTTGATGTTTCGGTAAAATTTCTGCCCAAGCTCTTCGTGCCTGTTCAAATAAATCTAATACTGGATAAAAGTTGTCTCCAGATGGCATTGACATTACTAACTTTTCAGGAGCATGGTGCCAATTATTATATTGCTCTGGATATTTAGCTTGCACTTCGGCAAAGGTCATCCCCTCCCAAAGCGGTAAATCAATCTCTATAAGGTCTTCGTAAATACTTAGAGGCTGAACTAAAACTCTACTGGCTAAGATTAAATTCGCAGTTTGATTTGCTCTGACCAAGGGGCTACAGTATGCCGCATCAATACCCAAATTTGCTAATGCCTCACCAGTTAAGGTTGCCTGCTGTTGCCCTTTTTCCGTAAGCGGAGGTTGTAAATCGGGGCGATTACTTACCGTATGCGTTCCGCCGCTATTTCCCCGACCTTGCACTATCCCTGCACTATTGGAAGTGCTTTCTCCGTGGCGAACTAAAATAACACGAGTATTCAGGGTAGTCTCCGCAATTTAGCTAGAATTTTCATAATCTATACTATCGGAAAATGGGATCATCGGAAATCGGGTATTCTCAGGAATTTGGATCAAGCGATCGCAAGCTAAATTTAAACCCTCAATAAAGTTAAAAATAATCGCAATTAGCTTAAAAAATGAGCATTCTCGAAAAATCTAAGATATAATACGGACTAAGAATGCTTACCAAACAAAAGCTCAGTAATGTAAGTTGTTTGTGTTCAATAAAGTATTCGGTCTAGGAATTAATGAATTGCACTTGTTTAATAGGTTGGTCTAATAGGTTGGTCTAATAGGCTTATTTAATTAGTCCTTTTAGCTAAATCTTTTAATTAGATAACCCTTTTAATTAGAGGCTTCCCAAATTGTGCCCAAGCACCTTAGTATAAGCCACTAACATCTTGAGTGTCAGTTTTGCCAAAGCAGCAGAGCTTTCATACTACTCTTTTAGCGAAATCAGCTTCTTGATCTAAGTTTCAGGAGTTGCAGATTTTGCAGATGTATTGACTGTAAAGGGTGTTTTGCAGTTAATTTAGATAATCTTTATTAAATTTTTATTGAATATCTATTTCATAATTCTTAGGCTTTTTGGATTAATCAAAAATTTTTGAGGAACTTGGATGCCCAAGCAAATTATTATTGCGGAGCAGTATAGAACAGCTGCTGTATTTAGCGAAGATCGGATTGAAGAAATTATTGTAGCGACTGGAACCCACCAAGTTGGGGACATTTTTATGGGGGTGGTGGAAAACATCCTTGTTAGTATTGATGCTGCATTTGTGAATATTGGAGATGGCGATCGCAACGGCTTTATTCACATTACCGATTTAGGACCATTAAAACTAAGGCGATCGGGAGGCTCCATCAGCGAACTCCTAACTCCCAAGCAAAGGGTTTTAGTCCAAGTCATGAAAGAACCTACAGGCAACAAAGGCCCAAGGCTGACAGGTAATATTTCTATGCCCGGTCGCTATGTGGTGCTTATGCCCTTTGGTCGAGGCGTAAGTTTGTCTAAGCGGATTAAAACTGAGGCTGAGCGTAATCGACTGCGCGCGTTAGGAATTTTAACTAAACCTTCAGGTATGGGTCTACTAATCAGAACTGAGGCAGAGGATATGCCTGAAGAAATGATTATCGAAGACTTAGGAAATCTGCAAAAACAATGGGAAAACATTCAACAGGAGGCGAGTACAACTCGTCATCCTAATCTATTAAATCGTGATAATGATTTTATCCAAAGAGTTTTGCGTGATGCCTATTCCGATGAAGTTAATCGCATTGTTACAGATACCAGCGAAGGACTAAAGCGGGTTAAACAGCACTTATTAAGTTGGGCTGATGGTAATATTCCCGCTAGTATCGCCATGGACTTACACAAGGAACGGACTTCGATTCTGGAGTATTTTCGAGTAAATGCTGCAATTCGCGAATCTCTGCGTCCTCGGGTCGATTTGCCTTCGGGTGGCTATATTATAATTGCGCCCACAGAAGCTTTGACTGTAATTGATGTTAACTCTGGCTCGTTTACTCAGTCCCAAACCTCCCGTGAAACTGTGTTGTGGACAAACTGCGAAGCGGCGGTAGAGGTCGCTCGTCAACTAAGGTTACGCAATATTGCTGGGGTGATTGTTGTTGATTTTATCGATATGGATAATCGCCGTGATCAAATGCAGCTATTGCAAGAATTTACTAAGGCACTACAATCGGATAAATCCCGCCCCCAAATTGCCCAGCTCACGGAATTAGGCTTAGTGGAATTAACCCGTAAACGCCAAGGACAGAGCATCTATGAACTATTCGGACGTCCCTGCCCTACCTGTAATGGCTTGGGCCATTTAGTCCATCTTCCGGGTGAAACTACACTACAATCCGCAGAAGCACTACCCAGAGATTCTCGGATCTCTACTAAGCTAGATTTATCTGCCAGAGTAGACTTCGATGCCGATAATGATGATACTTACTCAGATTTAAGCGGTGGTAGTGATGCTAATTTAATTACTCATCCCAGTTATAGCGATCGCAATGGTTCTAGACGCAGAAGGAGAACTCGTGAATCAGAAAGTCGTAATGGAAATGAACGAAATTCCACTACAGATTTAATAAGAGAAGTCAGAGAGAAACCCAAACGCTCCGAGCTTAAATCTGAAGCTAAAGAGGTTAAGGTACTTCCACCGATTGCATCATCTCTCCCAGCATCTATAGAGATAGGTGAAACAATTGAGGTAATTGAACCTGTGATTGTGGAGGCGATCGCGGAAAAGGTAAAACGAGCCGTACCACGTCCAAAACTAGAAGCGCCTGAACTAATCACTGTAGAGATGACAACGGAGGAGCAAGAAGTCTATGCTTTGATGGGAATTTCTCCATTAGTTCTGATCAATCGTGAAATCAAAGATGCTCGTTCGGCAATTATTTCGGTAGCACTACCTGGAACAGTTCCTAAAGTTGCTCCAATTGTTGAAGCTATAGTTGAATCCATAATTGAGCTTGAAATTGAATTGGTAGTAGAACCTGAAGTTCAACCTGAAATTGAATTGGTAGTTGAAACCGAAGTCGAGCAGCAGGTAGTAGAACCTGCAATTAATTTACTTCCTGATAAAAAAGTTATTCCAAAAAAGAAGATTATTTCTAGGAATATTATGATTAATGTTGATCCTGAAGTCGAAGAAGAAACTAGTCCTACCTTAGAGTCAGTTGTAGATGTGATTTCGAGTAAAAACTCTCTTGATCCAGAAGAAGTAGTTGAGAAAGAAGTTACAGAAGTAAAATTGCAATCCCCTGCTGAATCTCGGCGGCGGCGGACTAGAGTTTAGGTAGATACTCCTTCCTAACAGGCGTTACGTGGAACATAGATCGCCCTCAGCCCCCTCTCCTAGAGAGAGGAGGAGGAGCAAAACCTAGAGAAATTCTTGTCCCTCGCCCTTTGGTAGAGAATTAAAGTGAGGGTCTTAAACTCTTCCCTGTAAGGTGAGTTCCTAATCTGAAAATATACCCTCAAAAACACTAGTCTTTACACTGGGATAAGGAACCTTTAACTAAATGCCAAAAATCGTAATTGTGGGCTGTGGAGTTGTTGGTGCGGCGATCGCCTATGAACTAAGTCTTGTTTCTAATTCGGAAAATTTGGATATTACGGTCTTAGAGGCTCAACCTCAAATTGGACAGGTTTCAACAAAATCAGCCCTTGGTGTATTGATGGCAGCATGTGGTTGCAGTAAGACTCAAAATGAAGCTTTATCTACTTTGCGATTATCTAGTTTGCTGAGGTTTGAGAGTTTAGTGACCGAATTAGAAGCGAAAACTGGAATTAATATTCCCTACAATCGCCACGGCATTCTTTTGCTATTTCACGACTTAGAAGTTGAGGATTATATGCGAACAGAAGTTAAATGGCAGGCTTTGATTAAGTTAAGGAACTCTCAAGAATTCCGTATGGAGTGGTTAGATCGAGATCGATTGCGATCGCAATATCCTTCTCTACAAGCTACAGCAGGAGTGTATAGTTTTGCCGATCGCTCTATTCATCCTAGTTATCTAATGCAAGCTTTAGTTAAAGGAGCCGAATTAAATGGAGTTAAATTTATATGCGATCGCCCTGTTCACAATTTAAGTGAGTTAGATAAATTGGGAGCAGACTGGGTTGTCGTGACCGCAGGATTAGGCTCTAGTACGTTAATGAAGCCAGAACTTAAAAAAGATATCCTTTTTTCGGTAGGCGGGCAAGCCATTCAAGTGTATTTGCCTAATTTAAATCTTAAAAATGTCATTTATGGAGATGATACAAATATTATTCCCATCGGGCAGGATCAATACTGGATTGGGGCAACAGTAGAGTTTAATCGGCTACCTTTACCTAGAGACGAAAATATTGATCTACTAATGCAAACGGCTGTGAAGTTTTGCCCTGCTTTTGCTCAGGCTAAAATATTATCAACATGGGCAGGCGATCGCCCCCGACCCAAAACTCAAGGCGCACCAATTTTAGGATTTATGCCCAATCGCCCAAATACTTTAATTGCTACTGGACATTATCGAAATGGGATTTTAATGGCACCAGTTACAGCCCAAGTGATTAAGGATTTAATTTTAGAGGGAAAGAGTGATTTACCGTGGCAAAAACAGCAATTAAAATTTTAATTTGTTTCTGTGTGGTCGGAGCGATCGTTATTTATAGTTGGCAATCTTTTCAATCTTCTCGGTTTCAGCGTACAGAAATTGCTGTTATTTTTAATGAAGCCGATCCTCTGAGTAGCCGAGTTGCTAATTATTACCGAGAACAAAGGGGAATCGTGTCCGAAAATTTAATTGGGGTGCGGTTTAATCCCAATACCACAGGATTATCGCCAGAGGAGTTTCAGAAAATCAAAGCGGAAGTAGATGCCAAAACCCCTAAAGAAGTACAATTCTATGCCTTGGCTTGGACTAACCCCTACAGCGTAGGTTGTATGTCAATTACTAGTGCTTTTACCTTTGGGTATGATTCTGTATACTGTGCGGCGGGGTGTGCCGTTACTAAGCCTAGCCCTTACTTTAATTCCATAAGCTCCACTCCATTTAAAGACTTTAAGATCCGTCCGACGATGTTAATTCCCATTGTGAATTTCATTGTAGCCAGAGCTTTAATCGATCGAGGAGTAGCTTCTGATCAAAGTTTTCCATCAGGTACTGCCTATCTCCTCAGTACTAGTGATCCTGCCCGTAATGTCAGATCGACAATTTATCCAAGGATTTTAGAATATTTGGGCGATCGCTTCAAAATTCAAAGTATCAAAGCTGATGTTTTAGAAAATAAGAAAGATGTGATGTTTTACTTTACAGGACTGTCTAAGGTAGAAAAGCTCAAAACTAATCAGTTCTTGGCGGGGGCGATCGCCGATCATTTGACTTCCTTTGGGGGACAATTAACTAATAGTTCACAGATGAGTAGTCTGGAATGGCTGGAGGCGGGGGCAACAGGCAGCTATGGTACTGTAGTGGAGCCTTGCAATTTTCCCCAAAAATTTCCTAATCCTGGGATTTTAATGTTTTATTACCTACGGGGCGATCGCTTGATTGAGTCATACTGGAAAAGTGTGGAGCAACCTGGGCAGGGAGTTTTTATTGGAGAACCGTTAGCTAGTCCTTTTAAGCATTAGTTCTGATAGCACATATTAAGGGATTTAATACTTGCTACTATTTATTTTCCTAATTTAGACTCTAACTAAGTTAAGATAAATTAATATATAGACAGTTGACAGGACTTTTTATGATAAGTCAGATTTTCTTATCCCCACAAGCACTACTTACTTCAGCAAAGCTGCGACAGATTTTTGCCTCGGTGCACCCCCAAAGCTGCCCAAATGTTCTTAATTTTCATTTGCACACCACCCATTCTGATGGACAAATGCAGCCACACGATCTTGTGAAACAAGCGATCGCTCTTCAGGTTGAGCATTTTGCCATTACCGATCACCACACTGTCGATGGCTACTTCCAAGCTAGAGAGTTTCTAGCTCAAACTTCAGAAAAAATTCACCATAGTTCCAAAATACCTAAACTTCATATTGGTATTGAAATCAATGCAAGTTTGCTATTCACTGAGGTACATATTTTAGGTTATGGCTTTGATCCTCGTCATTCTTTGATAGATCCGTACTTACAAGGTAAAACTACCGCAGGTATTGACTACCAAGCGAAAAGTGTAATTAATGCTATTCATTTAGCTGGGGGAATTGCGGTTTTGGCACATCCTGCTCGCTATCGCCGATCTCCCGAAGAATTAGTACCTGCCGCCGCCGCTTTAGGAATTGACGGCATCGAAACATACTATTGCTATACCAACTCTATGCCTTGGAAGCCCAGTAATCGCCAAACTCAGCAGGTTAAACAGTTAGGCGATCGCTACGAACTTCTCCACACCTGTGGCACAGATTCCCACGGCTCCAGCATTAGTGCCAGACTTTAATAAACCTTAGACATCGTTGCTGGGTATAGAATATTTGCTTAAATGTGGTAGATGAGATTTTTCATAAACTATTTTCGTTGCTTGCAAAGTCGATCACAAACGCTATAGTTAGTAACGTCTGCAATTTTAGCTGTAATGTTAACTAAAGACAGTAGAAATCTGCCCTTAGCTACAAATACAGTATTAATTTGGCAAGTTTTATAACAAGTTTTAATTTGAGAGTTTAAGGGTAATGTGATGCAGAAATTAGGATTTTGGCTAAATAAAGCCTTAATGTTTGATTTATTTTTAGTATTCTTTTTCTTTGCTTGGTTTGTGGTCGCTGTAGTTGCTGAGCAGTTTCACTTGCATTTAGGTTTGTCAGTATGGCATTTCCTGTGGCAACCTTTAATCCAACCTGTGTTGGGAATTATGATGGCAGGGGCAATTTTAAGCGGAGTTGTTGGAAAATTCCAAAGTACTGAGAAATAATTTTGTCATACTCCCTATTCAGCTTGGGGCTTACGCATCACCAGAATAAAATCTAAGATATATAGGAATCCTTAAGTTCTAGGTAGTTAAAATGGCGAAGTCACAAATTTGAATGAAGACTCCTTTAATATTCCTATTCTAAATATTTCATTGGCTAGAGAGATAACTCCTGCGGTAGAGTTAAAAGTCTCTGTACGTCACAGTCTCCAAGCTTCAACCATAGATGGTTTACTAGCGGCTGCCTTTAACAGTATTACGGGTGGGGTTTTACTCAATAACTTTTTGCTGGATTTAGGGGCGGGGGCTGTGGAAATCGGCATGGTAGCTTCTCTGCCGATGCTGGCAAATCTTTTGCAACCTTTGGGAGCTGTACTATCTAATCGTACTAATAGTCGCCATTCCTATGGGCTTTGGATATTTTTACCAGCCCGATTATTATGGCTATTACTGCTCGGTGGCATTATCTTTAAGCCCGATCGCTCAGAAATGTTGATGTATTCAACCTTGGGTTTAATATCTATTTCTAATATTTTAGGAGCATTGGGTAGCGCTTCGTGGATGAGTTGGCTCGCTGCCCTTGTGCCGTCTCGATTACGGGGTCGCTACTATAGCATTCGGAGTTTGGTTAGTAATTTAGCGGGTTTGATTTGTTTACCTTTAGCAAGTTTAGTGGTGTCAGAATGGCAAGAAGGGGCGATCGCTGGCTATGGCATGGTCTTAGGGATTGGTATTGTCTTGGGAGTATTGAGCTTGGTTTGCCAGAATTTTATGGTGGATACTAATCCGCAGGTATATCAATCAGAGCGTCTTTCTTTTCGTGAGGACTTAGCGGATATTTTGCGCGATCGCCATCTAGGGACTTTTCTGATTTATTCTGCCCTGTGGGGATTTGCCATTAATCTTAGTACTCCATTTTTTAATCTTTATATGCTCGATAATTTGGGCTTAGATGTAACGTGGGTGACGTTGTTTAATACCCTGTATATAGGGGCTAATATGTTGATGCTACTGGTTTGGGGAAGGTTGAGCGATCGGGTTGGGAATCTGCCTTTGCTTCTATGTTCAGGCATTGCGATCGCCATTACACCTCTATTTTGGCTGATAACTAATACCGCACCTGTGCAGGCACATTTATTTATTTACATGGTCGTGTTTCACTTGGTTTGGGGTGGAATTTGGAGTGCGATCGATCTCTGTACGAATAATATGCAAATTGCGATCGCTCCTTTAGAGCATCGGGCAACTTTTTTTGCGATCGTTGCGGCAATAACTGGTGTTAGTGGAGCTTTGGGCACAACTACAGGTGGTTTTCTGGCTCAGTATGCTCACTATGAGGGGTGGTTCGGCATATTTTTTCTGTCGGCGATCGCCCGAGGATTTGCTCTTATCCCTTTACTATTAATTCTTTGGAGACCCGCACTTTCAAAAGTAAATTTAAAGCTGTAAACAGTTGGTGTGATCTAAAGAATCCTCCGATTTATCCGTGGGAGTGTCAATTCTCTAAATTTTGGGGTGGCAAGAACGACAACACCGATCACATTTATATTAACGGACTTCAAAGTAGCGATGGCTTCATTAATAGTGGCTCCAGTTGTATAAATATCATCAAATAAAATCACAGAAATTGGCTTGTTTATAAATTTACTATCAACATAAAAAGCCGAATCAAGATTATCTTTGCGCTCTTGAGTGGAGTTAGTATCAATTTGCGGTTTAGTATTTTTGATTCGTTGCAGAAGTTTTGGGGCGATCGCTAATCTGGTCATGGCACAGAAACCTTGAGCTAGTAATTCGGCTTGATTAAAACCTCGGCTTTTTAGTTTTTCAGGGTGCATGGGAATCGGGGCTACTTTGATCTTTGCCTGATCCTGCTGGCATTCCTTAATTAAATTTTGTGCGGATATATCTTGATTCCATGTTTCACCAATTTTGATCCCCAAGGGTTGAGCTAG
>JBBQHY010000045.1:0-10845 GCA_038324415.1 Pseudanabaenales cyanobacterium
ATGTCACCCTGAGTACAGGCATAACTCCTATTTTAATTAGCAGTGATGCCTACACTGGCAAACCCAATCCCCATGCTTGGATGTCACCAACTAATGCCCTTATTTATGTAGAAAATATCCGTAAGGCTCTAGTCGAGTTCGATCCTGCCAATACAGCTACATTTAACGCCAATGCTAAATCCTATAGCCAAGCGATCGCCAATATCGATCAAAAACTACGCCAAACCATAGCGACCATGCCCAATAATCAAAGATATTTAGTCACCTGTGAGGGGGCTTTTTCCTATTTAGCCAAAGATTATGGATTGCAAGAACTATACCTATGGTCAGTTAACGCTGACGTACAGGGGACACCGCAACAAATTCGGCGGGTGATTGACAAAGTTAAGTCCGAGCGGATCCCAGTTATATTTTGTGAAAGCACAGTCAACGCTAATGCCCAAAGAGAAGTCGCCAAGCAAACAGGAGCAAGATTTGGTGGGGTCTTTTATGTGGATTCCCTTTCTGCCAAGGATGGAGTTGCACCTACTTATTTGAAGTTGCTGGAATCTAACGTTAATACTTTAGTAGGGCAGGGAGCAAAATTATGAGTATTCAAGTTGAAAATTTAACGGTTGACTATAACGGCAAGATTGCTCTGCATGGTGCCAATTTATATTTGGGCGCAGGGGCGATCGCTAGCCTAGTCGGCATGAATGGCAGTGGTAAATCAACTTTATTTAAGGCAATTATGGGATTTGTCACCCCTAGTTCTGGTCAAGTTTTAATTAATAATTTGCCCATACGCCGCGCTCAAAAACAGGGCTTAGTTGCCTATATTCCCCAATCAGAGGAAGTAGATTGGAATTTCCCAGTTAGTGTGCATGATGTAGTGATGATGGGACGCTATGGCTATATGAATTTCTTAAGGATTCCGAGCAGAAGCGATCGCCAAGTAGTGAAAGATAGCCTAACCAAAGTCCAAATGTGGGATTACCGCGATCGGCAAATAGGTGAGTTATCGGGCGGGCAGAAAAAGCGGACATTTTTGGCAAGGGCTTTAGCGCAACAGGGAACGGTAATGCTCTTGGATGAACCATTTACAGGGGTGGATGTGAAAACCGAGAAGGCAATTATTGAGTTGCTACTGGAATTAAAAAACCTAGGACACACTATTTTAATTTCTACCCACGATCTAAATTCGATTTCCACTTTTTGCGATCAAGTGGTATTCATCAATCAAACGATTTTGGCATACGGTGCCACCCAAGATATTTTTACCCAAGAAAACTTAGCTCGTACCTTTGGGGCAATTATCCCTACTCTCAAGACCGATCGGGAGAATTTGTGAATATTTTAATGAATATTTTAGATTGGTTTATGGCTCCCCTGTCCTATGACTTTATGGTGCGGGCAATCTTAATTAGCGGCTTTATCGGTATAGTATGTGCGGTACTTTCTTGCTTTATGACCCTCAAGGGCTGGGCATTAATGGGGGATGCGGTTTCTCATTCCGTGACTCCTGGGGTGGTTTTGGCACATATTTTAGGACTCCCCTTTGCGATCGGGGCATTTGTGTTTGGCGTGGGTTCGGTGTTAGCGATCGGTTTTATTAAATCCCATACTCGCATTAAAGAAGACACGGTGATCGGATTAGTATTTACAGGGTTCTTTGCCTTTGGGCTGGTCTTAATTTCTAAAAATCCTAGTAATATCGACCTCAATCACATTCTCTTTGGCAATATCCTCGGAATTTCCTCCTACGATCTAATTCAAACTTTGGTAATTGGCATCTTCACCCTAATCACAATTTTAATCTTGCGGAAGGATTTACTTTTATTTTGTTTCGATCCGATCCATGCCCGTTCCATTGGCTTAAATGTGGGAGTTCTTTATTATGTTTTACTGACATTACTATCTTTAACAATTGTTGTGGCATTACAGGCTGTGGGTATTATTTTAGTGGTCGCTATGTTGGTAACCCCAGGAGCGATCGCATACCTATTAACCGATCGCTTCGATCACATGATGGGGTATGCCGTTTTATCAGGAGTATTTTCTAACGTGATTGGTACCTATATCAGCTACTACCTTGACGCATCCACGGGCGGCTGTATTGTTGTACTTCAAACTCTCATATTTGTGATGGTAATGATTTTTGCCCCCAAATACGGGCTTCTCAGGAAAAAATTATCAAGATAAAAGGGGAAATATTCCCCGTAATCTGAAATTTTTAGCTAATTAAGCTTCATCTAAAGCGGCAATACCTGGTAGAACCTTACCTTCAAGTAGTTCTAAGCTGGCACCACCACCTGTGGAAATATGACTCATTTGTTCCGCAACTCCAACTTTTTCCACTGCAGCCACCGAATCTCCACCACCGATGATCGTAATTGCGCCTGTCTCAGTAATATCCGCTAAAGTGCGGGCGATCGCTTCAGTGCCAATTGCAAATTTATCAAACTCAAATACACCCATTGGACCATTCCAAATTACGGTTTTACAGTCGGCTAGAGCATTTTGAAACAGCTTAATTGAATCAGCGCCAATATCTAATCCCATCCAACCATCGGGAATATTCTCAATACTGACAGTTTGAGCATTGGCATCGGGTTTGAAGTTATCCGCAACCACGACATCGGTTGGAAGTAACAACTGCACTCCCCGTTCCTTTGCCTTTACTTCGAGGGATTTTGCTAGTTCCAATTTATCTTCTTCCACTAAAGACTTTCCAACCGCTAATCCTCTGGCTTTATAGAATGTAAAAATCATGCCACCACCGATAATTAACTTATCAACTTTTTCTAACAGCGCATCAATTACACCAATTTTGCTAGAAACCTTGGAACCGCCAACAATCGCCATCAAAGGACGCTTAGGATAATCGATCGCCCCAGTTAAATATTTCAATTCTTTGTCTAGTAAAAAACCTGAAACCGCAGGACTTAAAAATTCGGCTACACCCTCGGTTGAAGCATGGGCTCGGTGGGCTGTACCAAAGGCATCATTGACATATAAATCAGCTAAGGAAGCAAGTTTTTTTGCGAATTCTCGATCATTCTGTTCTTCTTCAGGATAGAAACGGATATTTTCGAGTAAAATCACACTACCTTTGGGTGCACTATTTATCGCTTCTGTCACAGCTTCCCCAATAGAATCATCGGTTTTAATGACGGGTGAACCTAATATTTCCGATAAACGAGTGGAGATCGGATTAAGTCTTAGTTTTTCAGTTATACCCTTGGGTCTGCCTAGATGGCTCACTAAAATTGCCTTAGCTCCAGCTTCGGTCAGATATTTAATTGTTGGTAATGCTGCTCTGATTCTAGTGTCATCGGTAATTGACCCTGCATCATTTTGGGGAACATTAAAATCAACTCTGACTAAAACTCTTTTTCCTGCTAGATCAGCAGCACTTAAACTAGCTAAAGTTTTCTTAGCCATAGGAATATACTCCAAATATTAAAGGTAATTAATTAATTCGTTATTGATTTTACAGAACAACTAGCTGCAATATTTCCTTATTTAGCTCGAAGTTGAAGATCGATCTTATGGGTTCCCTGCACCCTAATGTTTACGGTGATTTTGGAACCAAGTTTGTAATAATTTTTGGCACTCTAATTCTCTAATCCCAGCGATCGCTTCTAATTTATGAAAGGAAGCCGAACTATAGGGCAAATTTATAGCGGTGTGAATAGCACCAGTTTTAGAATCGCTAGCTCCATAAACTAGAGTCTTGATCCTTGCTTGGATGATGGCTCCCGCACACATAGGGCAGGGTTCGAGGGTAACATAGAGCGTAGCTTGATTGAGGTGCCAGTCTTTAAGAACTTTTGCGGCACTCCTAATTGCGAGGATTTCCGCGTGGGCGGTGGGGTCACGATCGCGTTCTTTGCGATTTTCGGCTGTGGCTAAAATTTTTTGCTCAGGATTTATAATAATTGCCCCGACAGGTATTTCACCATGCTTTCCTGCATTCTGGGCAAGGGCGATCGCTCGATCCATCCAATCCTGATGCAATTCAAAATCTATTTCAGCAGGATAATTCATCTGAATCTATAAATGCCAAACAAAACCTAATCCCAATAATAAACCACTCCAAAAATGCCAAGAAACGGCAATAAACTTGCAATTCCTGACTTCTGTTGGTTGAGTGTGATGTTTGCTGACAAAAGTTATGAGTTGTAAAGCGATCGCCAAGCTTAAAAATACTAAACTTGTTAACAAAGGGAAGTATCCTAAACTAATGCCAACAGGAATAATTACGAATACGGCAAATACGAACCACCGTAACAGTTCTGAAGCTTTTTGGGTGCCTAGTCTGACAATGGGCGATCGCTTCCCTGCGGCTAAGTCATCTTCTAACTGATGAAAATGCGAACAAAAGAGAATAGCACTGGTGGTAATTCCGATGATCACCGAAGCCAATAAAGCAGTAATTGAGAAGGATTGAGTTTGGCTATAGTAGGCGGCTGATACTGCTAAAGGACCAAAACAGATAAAGGAAATTATTTCGCCCCAACCTTGGTATCCTAAACGAAAAGGATAGCCCTGATAGGTATAGCCCAAAAAACAACAGAGACTAATGATCTCAACTACGGTAAAGTCCTGCTGCTGCCAAGAGATACTTAAAACTAAACCGATACCGATGACTAAACAAATATTAGCGATCGCCAAAATCAAATTCTTTTTTCCAGTCAGATTAACTAGGGAATGGTGTTTATGTTTATCAATTCCTGTATCAGCATCAAACACATCATTACAAAGATTTTCCCAAACGAGGATTAAAATTGCACTAACTAAAAAAGTACTAAATATCTGCCAGTTTATTGTGGCTTTTTCGTAATAGGCGATCGCGGTGCCAGTCGTAATCGGAATAACGGCAACGCTATACATGGGAGGCTTAATTGCCGCTAACCATAGTTTCTTTCGATCAAGAGTTGGATTAAGAGTTGATATCATCAAAATATATGGGAATATCTAAAAATTGGAATAATTAGCCAATCCTATCAATAAATTTCCAAAATAATAGTAATGCTTCGCCAAAGTTAACTCAGAATTAATTTAGAGATGTAATGGCAGCGATCGCCGCCCTTTGCTCGGAATCGTAGCCCCATTTAGTTAAAAAGTTGGCATATTCTCCTGCTCCCGTTTGGGCTGAATCTTTCATTAAATCTGCAATTGTTTTAACTTCGGATATTTTTAATAACTTGATTAAATTAGCAGTACGTTCTTGCACACTTTGGGAGCCTAGGGCATTAGCTTCATCCTGGTTGCGGCGGTGGGCGATCTCCATGGCTGTAGACATTGCCAGATTTTTAACTAAAAGCTCGGCACTGGGATTGGGAACCGCTTGTAATGCTTTAATTACTGACTGAGTATGGAGATCGGCAATTTCATGGGTTAAGTAAGCCACAAAAAATCCCCTTGCGCCATTATCTGTACTGACTAAATCAGCGATCGCCTGCTGGAGTTCGGAATCAGGTAGAGTGCTAGGCTCTGGAAAGTTTTCTAAATTAAGTAAATTTTCGGTGTGTGCGATCGCCTGTTCAAAACTGAAGGATTCTAGCATTTGCATTTTTAAGTGTTTGGCTGAAATATTTGAGTGAAATCAACGCTAATGCCTTCACTTTCAATTACGGTGCTGCGCTCTAGGACTTCACCAAAGGCTTTAGTAGTGACAAAAATTGTTTGAGTAAATGGTTCCACTGTCCATACCACCTTGACTCCTGCCCCAATTAGCTGCACTGCTTTTTCGAGGAGGGTTTGAATATTCTGACTGGCTGAAATTACCTTGATCGCTAATATCGGCATCTGGGAAAACTTTGGAATATCTCGGAAGAAGTTAGGCTTAATTAATTCCTTGGGAAAAACTGAAATGTCTGGAGTTAAGCCATTGTTGCCTACGTTCAAGGTTAGTTCTGGTAGTGCTTCAAAGCGATCGTATTTTTGCAACTGTTTAAGAATCTGAGCGCAGATATAACTATGGTTTAGAGACGGCATTAAAGAAATGTTGGATACATTGTCTGCAGATATATCAGTTAGCATAACCGACAGGGGTAAGTGGTTAAGGGCATTGTAGCAAAATAGGCTACTGGGATTAAGCTAATAGGGTTGGGCTAAAAGTTTATAAACTAAGATAAGTTGACTACCCAATTGATTTTGGCTAAAGGCTTTAACAATTTTTCTGTGCGCATTTTTCCCAAGGTTTTGGCACTGTTTAGGATTACAAATTAAATACTGAATGGTGACTGCTAAAGTTGCGGTATCTCCGGGATTAAACGCCACTGCTTCCACATCATTAATAAATAGTTCGGCGGCTCCCCCTGCCCGTGACACAATTACTGGTCTCCCACACGCCATTGCTTCCGCGATCGTATAGCCAAAGGGTTCGGGTTGAGTACTGGCATGGACAACTAGATCCAGCCATAGGTAAACATCGGGCATATTTGGTTGGAACCCTAAAAACTTAACTTTGTCGAGCACGCCTAGATTGGAGGCTAATTTTTGTAGTTCCTGTAATGAATACTGAGAGCCACTGGTGCTATAAATTGGGGCACCTATAATATAAAACTGAATATCTAAACTGGGGCGATCGCGGACAATCATGGCAGCAGCTTCTAGAAAAACGTCATGTCCCTTCCATCGGGCAAAGGTGGCAGCTAGTCCAACTTTAATTGATTTGGTTTCTGTATCAATGCCTTCTAGTGCCAATGGTCTAAAAGCTCTAGGATAAAAGTAGTCTGTGTCTACACCGTTATAGATCACTTTAATATTCATTTTTGGAAAGACTCTACGCGCATCATCCCCCGCGGATTCCGAACAAGCAATGCCAACTTCAACCCGATTACTAAAATATCTTAAAACCGAAGCAATAAATGAACGGGTACTGTAATAGTCGTGAATGTGCCAAATCAAGGGCAATCTCAGGTTTGCCATAGATGTGAGAATATGGGATTTGATACCATTGGAGTGAACAATATCAGGATCAATTTCTCTAATCAATGCCCGAAATTGTTTGAGATATTTATTAATTGCTCCCCATGCCAATAAAACTTTGAAGAGTAAACTTAATCCTCCTAAAACCCTATTACCCTTGATTCCGCTATCACCTAATTTATCAACCTGCGGAGGAATTGCTAAAATTTTAACTTTTACGCCTAGTTTCTCTGATGCTGCAATTAGATTCCCTTCTCCTCCAGCAATTAAATGAATTTCTATATCTGGGTCTTCATACTGTAGTGCTGACATCATTGCCAGCAACATTCTTTCGGCTCCACCCAATGCCCCTACAGGATTGACAAATACTACGATCATGAAATTATGATTAACATAAGCTTTTCTAGTGTAATTTAGTTTTAGCTTAGTTTAATACAGCCGAATCTTTGGTAACGATTTTATCTAGCGGCTTTTCCGATCCTGAGAGCAGACTAGAAGAGTTGTCAGAAATAGAATTATCCTCAGTATTACCCATGTTGCCAGCACTGTAGGTAGGGTGGAAGTACCTATAAATTTGCTGAGCTAGTTTAGCACCTATGCCCGGCGTATCCGCAATTTGCTCGACCGTGGCTTGACGCACATACTCAACAGAGTGAAACTTAGCAATTAACTGTTTTTGGCGGTGGTGTCCTAATCCCGAAATTTGATCGAGATGTGATCGCTGCATTCTTTGACTACGTTTTTGGCGATGGAAAGTGA
The DNA here is from genome assembly GCA_038324415.1 of Pseudanabaenales cyanobacterium. Classification (GTDB taxonomy): domain Bacteria; phylum Cyanobacteriota; class Cyanobacteriia; order Pseudanabaenales; family Pseudanabaenaceae; genus PCC-7502. Next base: position 7,678 of record JBBQHY010000045.1, read on the forward strand.
TAGCAAAACGGTGTGCCTCATCTCGTAATCTTCGCAATAACTGCACGCCTGGATGTTCGGCATCAGTCCCGATCGGTTCGGATTCATTGGGTAAAAATATTTCTTCCCGCTTCTTGGCAAGACTAATGATATTTAACTCATCCTGTAAACCTAACTCGGTAATTACCGCCATCACTGATGAAAGTTGCCCTTTGCCACCATCAATCATCACCAGATCGGGGAAGTCTTCCTTTTTAGCTCCTTTTCTAAATCTTCTGCCAATTACTTCTGCAAGGCTAGCAAAATCATCGGAATGTCCAGTTTTAATTTCAGGATTTTTAATATTGTAGTGACGATAGTATTGTTTGGCGGGTAATCCATCGATGAACACAACTTGGCTGGCAACTGGGTCTGAGCCTTGAACATGGGAAATGTCATAGCCTTCAATTCGATGGGGGAGGTTTGGTAAATTCAGAATTTCCGCCAATCCTTCTAGTGCCTGAGAATTGCGATCGCTCTGTTTTTGAATGCGGGCAAGTTCATATTGAGCATTACGCTCCACCATTTCAATTAGTTCGGCTTTTTGCTGCCGTTGGGGCGTGGAAATTGTGACTTTGCGCGTGCGTTTTTGCGTGAGCCATGCCGCTAAGATATCGACCTCTGGCAGTTCTAGTTGGGTATGAATCTCGGCAGGGATTTCCACGGGATCGCAGCTTTGGTAGTGTGCCTCTAGGGTGCGTTGGAGGATCATCTCTGGGGATTCACTTTGACTATCGGCGGTAAAGGCTAATCTTCCTACCAGTCTCCCAGCTCGAATTTGGAATAGTTGAATGCAGGTATAGTTGTCGTCTTGGGCTAAGGCGATCGCATCTCTAGAAATCGTATCGTCAGGGAGGGAAACTTTTTGATCGGCACCAAGATTTTTAATTGTATTAATTTGATCCCGAATATAGCCAGCTTTTTCAAAGTCCAGAGCCTCGGCAGCAATAATCATTTTTTCGCCAAGGCTATCCGTTAACTCTCGACTTCGTCCTTGGAAGATCATCGCCACTTTTTGCATGGTTTTGTGATATTCCTCTGGGGTAATTAATTTTTGGCATACGCCCGGACATAAGCCCATGTTGTAATTTAGGCAGGGACGATCTTTAAATAGAGGTTTCGGTCTCTGACGCAGGGGAAATAAGCGTTTGACAATCCATAGCGTCCGATTGAGATTATGACTGTCCACATAGGGACCATAGTATTTATCTTTAGCTTCTGCTCCCCGTCGCCTGCGGGTAATAAAAATTCGAGGATACTGATCTGACCAAGTAATGCAAACGTAGGGATATTTTTTATCGTCTTTGAGCAAGACATTGTAGTAGGGCTGATGCTTTTTAATGAGGTTGTCTTCTAATGCCAGCGCCTCAGCTTCGGTATCCGTGACAATAAATTCAATTTCATAGACCAATTGCACCATCATGGCAATGCGTGGGGAGAGGTCTTGGGTGCTGCGAAAGTATGATCTAACTCTATTTCTTAAACTTTTAGACTTACCAATATATAAAATTTGATCTTGACGATCGCGCATTAAATACACCCCTGACTCTTGGGGGATTTCCTTTAATCGGGTCTGTAATTTTTCAGAACTTTGGCATAAAGCGATCGACATAACCTCATACTAGCTCAATCTATAACCTTGATCCGTCCTGATTGTAAGTAGGTAAATATGATGTTAATTTGCCCATACTCGATCGCAGTTAAAGACTTAGGTGAAAATAAGCCGTTAAAAATTGCCTTGCTAAAGTGCATATAGGACTTGCGAGTAAGTTGACCAGTATTCACAATTTGGGTTATAGCTTCTTGTAAGCTCAAGTCTGGAAGTGGTAATACCGCTTTTTTAGAGGCTTGATTGGAAATTTGAAGAGTCGTAATTTTAGGCTTAGGGGGAATAGGAATCAGGGTGGGACTACTCTTTAGGGAGCGGGCGATCGCTGTTCTAAGTAAAACAGGATCAAAGGGCTTTGTTAAATAGTCATCTGCCCCTAGTTCTGTGCATCGCATAACGCTATCGAGGTCATCAACTGCGGATATCATAATTACCGCAATATCACTCAACTGCCGATCAAACTTTATGGTTTCAAGAACCTGATAACCATCCATATCAGAGGTCTTGGCATCCAGTAACACTAAGTCAAAGGGTCTAGCCCTAAGCAAACCTAAGGCTTCTTTGCCACTAGCTAAGGATTCACACTTAAAACCTTCGTCTCGCAATCGCCGACTCAAGTTGTCGCGGCTGATTTCACTACCATCAACAACTAACACATTAAAAATGTCATTTGCCATGATTAGTTTTTATGGTTGGTTTACTTTCTGTGATCTTACCCAGAATTTGGGGAACTGTTGCCATACCTTGGGAGATAGATAATTCCTTACTACTATTAAAAATACAACTAATTTAAATGGGGTTGAGGGGTGAAACCCCTTCTTGAGAGCCCCCACAGCCCTAACAATAGTAATCTTTAACTGGGAAGGGAATAAAAATTAAATACTTAGTCAGTACAGAAAGTTTTGACAACTCGACATCTTGAGCCTACAGTTCTGCAGGATTCAATCGCATAGCGCTCTGCCAATTCTTCGCTAGTTCCCCAGCCAGTTCCTGCGCCCCCGTTAGAAGCCTCGGCAATACTACCACAGGCATTTTTAAACCAGAGTAAAGATCGGCAATCATCGGCACCCGAAATACCTCGACACTCTTGCCTTGCCCTTCTTTCTGCTTGCTCTCTAGTGCGGAAATTCCAAGCATAGCCCTTATCGCCAGAGTCTCTAGAACGAGCGATCGCCCCAAAATATTCTGCCCTTGCCGCAAGCTCGCCCCCAAATAGGATCGGAAGCATGGCGATCATTGCCAGAGTTAAAGTTTTACCAAAATTGAAAGCCATAGAACTTGTACCCTTTAGTATGAATTAATCAGGAATTATTTATCTAAGGAACTAGAGTAATTTACCATAGGATTAATTAACAGAAAATTTAACAGAATCTTCATGGATAGTTTATTGGCGATCGCCTATCTCACAACCTTAGTTACAATTTTGGGCGTTTTAGGTTGGTTAGTATTTAGGCAGGTTTATAAAAGTCGGCAGCTAGAATTAGTAATTACCGATTTACAACCCAAATTACAAAAGGAAAAAGGTCAGCCTGATGAATACT
>JBBQHY010000046.1:0-10717 GCA_038324415.1 Pseudanabaenales cyanobacterium
TAGGCTTTATAGCTAGTGCCGTTACCTGTGACCAATTCCCCTTTATGAAAAACCTCGGCATTAGGTAAATATTTAGCCTCTATTAATCCTACGGCTTGGCACCAAAATATAGGCGGAGTAGATTCAGCTACCTGATTTAAGGTGTGCTTGTGCTCTGAATCTATATCAAGCGATCGCTCATCTTCAAATTGCTCTTCTTCTGAAATGGGATCAGAAACCTCGTCTTGAATCTCTGCTACAGTAGAAATTTCAATATTTTCCTCTGGATTTAAATCTTTGATCGCAGGATCAGCCTCAGACTGAATTTGGGCTTTAGGTTTTGGCTTGAGTATGGGTTTTGTTTTATCAACGATCGCCTTTTTAACTTCAGGCTCAGTAAATTTAGGTAATTCTAATTCAGGGGATTTAGAAGTTGGCTCCAATGAAACTTTAACTTCTTCGGCTATAGCAGTCTCCGTCACTATTTCTGGCTGTAGGTCAGTCTCTATATTTTTAGCTAAGGGCTTGGGTAATGCCTTTTGACGTTGGGGTCGCTGAAGAGCAGCGCTGATACTAATTTTTTGATCGGGCTTGGGCATAGATAAATATTTATGAGTCAATCACTTTTACAGCCGACTATATTCTAGATGATAATTCTAGTTGATCTTAGAAAACGGTTCAATAATTTATTGAATGGCATGAACTTTACCATTAGCTTTAAGATCGATCCCTCTCCCCTCTGGACTAGAAGCCAAGTAATTAAGCAAAAGTCATCTTTAGCTGGCGATCCTTTAGAACATCTTAACTTTATGGAAATATTCCCAGACTGCTTGTAATCTTTTAGCGGAGCTTTGTACAAATACTTATGTCTAACTTTTACTCTGAACTGTCTGAGAATCAACTATCAGTTTGGCTAAGAGGCTTACTGAGTGTAGCCTTGGCAGATAATGAGTATAGTCAAAACGAACAAAATCTCATTCAAGAATTATTTAACACTGTCCAAATCTCTGGATTGAAACCCATTCAGCCCCAAGAAATCGCTTTAGCTTTGGGGAAAAATGATAATCTCGCCCAGAACTTTTTGCGGACTGCAGTGATGGTGGCTTTAGTTGATGGCGATTACTCTGAAGCCGAACATCGATTAATTCAAGAATTTTGTACTGCTCTCAATCAAGATTTAAATATTATGTCAGACCTAAAAATACAGCTAGAAAGTCCCCATGGACAAGATCCCAACCTGCTTAATCCAGTCAGAGAGTGGCTAGATCATCTAGATATTAAAGACCCTAAACTTGCTCGGTTCCTGTGTAAATTTATACCTGCCCAATGCCCCTTTGAACGTGATGTCTTTATATTTGGACGTAAAGTAGCGCATATTCCTGCCATGTGTCAGATCAATCCGTTGTACGATCAGCTAGTTGGATTACGGTTGCGATCGCTCACCTTTTTAGCAGATAATTGCGGCGAAGATATATCTGAATTTTGTTAATTACTATAACTAAATTACTTTCAAAAAATTGACTTAAACCATGGCAAAAGAACCAGATGATAATTCGCTCTCCACAAATGTCTTAAAAACAGCTAGGGCATTAAATATCGCTGGTTGGGTAGGATTTTGGACACAATTAGTACTAGCTATAATCTCTACTTTAATTTTGCTATTTGCGGTAATTAGTCGTAATTCTGGCAGTACAGGGCAGAGTAATCCAGGTACTGGTGCTGGTACATTCTTAGCATTTTTAGGGCTGTTAGCAGTGTATCTGAGTATCTTTTGGAGCTACCGCTATACTTTGCTTGCTAAAAAACTGCGATTAGCTGACAGTCGCCCCACTAGGGCAGATATTATCAAACAGTTAAAAATTGGTTTGACTATTGGTTTTGGTGGTATGTTTTTGACTTTATTGGGTGCCGAAGCGATCGTGGGCGTACTTGTTGCAAAATCTTTATCTCAGCCCCAAACCGCAGTTCTTAACATTGAAGTTAGTCGTCTTGTCCAGCCCATAGATATTTTTATCGTCCAAGCAAATACTAATACCATTCTTGCTCATTTTTTAGGCTTGATTGTTTCCGTCTGGTTGCTAGATCGCATCAGCAAATAGATTTATAACACTTTGGTTTTAAGTTCACCATAAAAAAAGGGGGACAGGGCTAGGTTCCCCATATTGGTTTGGACTTTTCTATCTGTGACACGTTTGATCATAATTTGCTTTAGATAAAGGTATTTAAAGTTTGGTAATTGCTTGAATCAGGAGAAAGTATTAAACCGTTGCTTATAAAGTCTGTATAAATTTTTTTAAGAATATAAGTGCTTTGCGTACTTAACACTATAAAGTAGTATTAATTACACAAAGTCTAATTGATCAGTTAAGTTTGATGAGCAATAAGCCCGAGCGCGTTGTCTTGATTGGCGTAGCAGGAGATTCTGGCTGTGGAAAGTCCACTTTCTTGCGCCGACTAATAGACCTGTTTGGCGAAGAATTTATGACCGTTATTTGTTTGGATGACTACCACAGTCTTGATCGCAAGCAACGTAAGCAGACAGGTATTACTGCTCTCGATCCCCGTGCCAACAATTTTGACCTGATGTACGAGCAAATCAAGGCATTAAAAAGTGGCGAGTCGATCATGAAGCCCATCTATAACCACGAGACTGGAGAACTTGATCCCCCCGAGCTCATCGAACCTAACCACATTATCGTGATTGAAGGTTTGCATCCCCTTCATGACGAAAGAGTGCGATCGCTCCTAGATTTCAGCGTTTATCTCGATCTGAGTGATGAAGTTAAAATTGCCTGGAAAATTCAAAGAGATATGGCAGAGCGTGGTCATACCCTTGCTGATGTCATGCAGGCGATTGAATCCCGTCGTCCCGATTTCTCAGCATATATCGATCCCCAAAAAGCTCATGCTGATGTCGTTATTCAGATTTTGCCCACAAATTTAATCAAAGACGATAAAGATCGCAAAGTTCTCCGTGTCCGCCTAGTTCAAAGGGACTCTGTGGAAAACTTCCAACCAGTCTATCTGTTTGATCAAGGCTCTGATATTACTTGGACACCCTGCGGTAAAAAACTGACCTGCTCCTACCCTGGAATGCGCTTCTACTATGGTTCAGATGGCTACTATGGTCATCCTGTCACTGTTTTAGAAGTAGATGGACAGTTTGATCGCCTTGATGAAGTTATTTATATTGAAAATCATTTAAGTAACCTTGATACTAAAAACTACGGAGAAATGACTCAGCTACTGTTGAAACATCCCAACTATCCAGGTTCCAATAATGGGACTGGCCTGTTACAGGTAATCGTAGGCTTGAAAATGCGTGCTACCTACGAACGTTTAACTAAGTCTGTGGTTGAAACGAGAGTACCTACGTTAGCTTAAGAATATTTTTAGTTAATAAAGCTAGTTAATTAACCAAGCTCCATAAACTGGGGCTTTTTTTGTGTTGAGAGACTAAGCCCAGAAATCTTTAATATAGCGATTGCCATCAATCTTTACTTATTAATCAACCATTCCTTAACCTCTTTATAATCTCAACTTTAACTTGATCTCTTAGGTTTAAATTAAGTCGTGAGGATTTACTTTGGAAGTTATTTTAGGGCTAACGAAAGCAATTTCAGCCACACTACTCTTACTTTTACTAGGGGACGGCATTTCAACCATTTTTTATCATGTGCCCGAACATGTATTTGGTAAATTTCACACTATTATCCATCATGGTAAAAATCGCAATTTTCTCTACTACGCATACCTAACTAGAAACCCATTTGTCCTGTTAGATGGGACTTTAGCCGCATTACCCTATTTTGTATTTACTCCGTGGTTGTGGCAATTATCATGTGTGGGGACAGTTATAGGATTGGTATTAGCAGAGCTTCATGTAATTTGGCGCCATGTTTCTATTGTGGAATGTCAAACTCCCGAACTAATTAAATCTTTTTGTAACTTATTTTGGATCACAACCCCTGAAAGACATACGTTTCACCATCAAAATGCCTTTATTGCCTTCGGAGATATTTTCACATTTTATGATTATCCTGCTCAAAAATGGTTAACTATACTGCGGGTTATCAGGCGTAAATTTAATCAGAAGGAAATAATAGCTCAATCTTCTCTATCTTATCTTCTGCCAAATATCAAAGCAGAGCATTAATCTTGGTTGACATATCAATATCTAATCCTTAAATTCCACCAACAACATGGCTGGTTAAATCTATAGATAAATGGTTATAGATATTTAACCATTCAGGGTGATGATCCATTTTTTCGGCAGCGATCGCCACTTTAGTCATAAATCCAAACGCCTCAACAAAATCCTTAAATTTGAATTCTCTATGTAATTTTTTGCCACCTATCAATTGCCATCCCGCAGGAACAACTCCTACAAGTTCTTGGGGTGTAAGCTTCCCTTTTTTCTTTTCTGGGTTTGCATTAACGCTTCTTGCTGCAAGTAGCCCAGTAAACAGTAGAGCTAAAAGTAATCCTCGACGGGGCATAGATTTACTTGATGTATTTAGTATTTAGTCAAAATTTTATACCAACCACTACCCAACAAAGCAGAAGTAAAAAAATATAGTTGACAGCTCTATTTATTAAAGTTCATACAAATTTAGAGGGTATCAATTTTTTTGGCTAAATCAATATCCAAAGTACTAATTCCATCAGCATCATGGGTAGTTAAATCTATGACGACACTACTGTAAACATTAAATAATACTGGATGATGATCCATTTTTTCAGCGACGATCGCCACTTTAGTCATGAACCCAAAAGCCTCGACAAAATTCTTAAACTTGAAACTTTTATTGAGCTTATCCTTAAGTAATTTCCAGCCTGAGAGTTGAGCGATCGCTGTTTCTAGTTCCGATGGTGTTAATTTTTTCATAATTATTTATTTACCCTATGTTTTTTGCAACTGCCGAGAAGTTTCTCTAATAACTTCTCTATTGATTTCTAAATGTACTAATAAAGCATTGATGTCCGCAGGATTTACACCTCCAATTCGACTAGCTTGTCCAATGGTAAGGGGTTGAATTTTGGTAAGTTTTTCCCTAGATTCCTTAGAAAGAGTTTGAATCTCATTGTAGTTAAGATCCTGTGGGAGTTGGCGATTGGACTGGCGGGCGATCGCTTCAATTTGATGTTCTTGACGTTGGATATAACCTGAATACTTAATTTCCGTTTCTACCACCTGTCGTTCTGTTTTATTTAAGTTGGGATTATCTAAGTTGTAAATCCCTAAGTCAGCATATTTAACCGTGGGGCGGAGGAGCAAATCTGCCAGACTAATGGAACCTCGAATGATACTTCCACAGGCAATGGCGATCGCTTTGGCAGTTTCATCCTGTTCTTTTAATCTCGTAGTTTTTAATCTGATGGTTTCAGCTTCGATATTTGCTTGCTTAGTTTGATAAAGTTCCCATCGGCGATCGTCTATCAGCCCTATTTCTCTACCTAGAGGCGTAAGGCGGCGATCGGCATTATCAGAACGGAGGATTAATCTATATTCAGAACGGCTTGTTAGCATCCGATAGGGTTCGTGCAAATCCTTCGTACAGAGATCATCTAATAAAGTGCCAATGTAGCTAGATTCACGGGTGAGGGTAATCATCGGTTTGCCCTGCGCCCACAGAGCCGCATTAATTCCTGCCACAATTCCTTGGGCTGCGGCTTCTTCGTAACCTGTAGTACCATTAATTTGTCCCGCACAAAATAACCCAGCAATTTTTTTGGTCATCAAAGTTGGATAACACTGGGTGGCAGGGATATAGTCATACTCTACGGCGTAGGCGGCTCTCAGCATTTCACAATTTTCTAGTCCAGGCAGCGATCGCAGCATTTGCAACTGAATCGGTTCGGGTAAACCTGTGGAAAATCCTTGGATATATAGTTCGGGAATTTCTCTGCCTTCGGGTTCGATAAAAATCTGATGGCTCTCTTTATCCGCAAATCTGACAATTTTATCTTCAATACTGGGGCAGTAGCGAGGCCCTTTGGCATCAATAAATCCCCCATACACAGGCGACAGATGCAAATTATCTCGAATAATCTGATGGGTAATGGCGGTAGTGCGGGTGAGATAACAATTCATCTGTTCCCTTTCAATCCATGCCGTGGGATCAAAACTGAACCAGTTCATTTCCGTATCAGGGGGTTGCGCTTCCATTTTACTGTAATCAACAGAACGCTTATCAACCCTAGCAGGAGTTCCTGTTTTGAGGCGATCTGTGATAAAACCGAACTTATTTAAGGTCTCCGTTAATCCTGATACCGCAAACTCTCCTGCTCGCCCTGCACTCATGGAGCGATCGCCAATCCAAATTACCCCATTCAAAAATGTGCCTGTAGTTAAAATAATCGACTTGCAGCCATAGCCCACTCCAAATTGAGTCTCTGCACCAATTACGGTTTCATTATGATCCAGAATCAAATTAACCACGCTTCCTTCTTTGACATGAAGATGCTCTTGGTTCTCGACTACCTTCTTCATTTCCATCGCATATTCACGCTTATCAGTTTGTGCTCTTAATGCCCACACCGCAGGACCACGGGAACTATTTAAGATTCTTTTTTGTAAATAGGTGCGATCAGTAATTTTGCCAATTTCACCGCCGAGGGCATCAACTTCATGGACTAACTGCGACTTAGCAGGACCTCCCACCGCTGGATTACAGGGCTGCCAAGCAATTCGATCTAGATTTAGAGTTAGTAATAAAGTTTTCCGCCCTAGCCGTGCCGATGCCAATGCAGCCTCGCACCCAGCATGACCAGCACCCACAACTATGACTTCGTATTCATCTAAAAACTGCATTTTTTTTCCTTTCAATCCTATCTCAGCCTAACATATTGACCAATCTGATCATCCTACATATGATTGACCGACTGTTGGTATACTCTAGGACTAAAAAGGTAAAACTAATATTCAGGTTAATTAGGATAATAAGTTAATATGCGTCGTAACCGTGCTAATGGCTTTTTAAGAGAATTCAAAGAGTTTGCCCTCAAAGGAAATGTGATTGACTTAGCTGTAGCTGTAATTATTGGTGGAGCCTTTGGCAAGATTATCGAGTCTTTTATTGCGGATATTATTACGCCAATTCTCTTAAAGCCTGCCCTAGAAGCGGCAAAGGTTGAAGATTTAGCCAAGCTATCTTTAGGGGGAGTTCTGTACGGTAAATTTTTAGCGACAGCGTTAAATTTTATTGTTATTGCCTTTGTTATATTTTTGTTGATCAAAGCGATCGCTGCTACTAAACGCCAAGAAGCCCATGAAGCTCATGTACCTGAACCAACTGAACAGGAAAGATTAATTGCCAGCCTCGATCGCTTAGTTAATGTTTTAGAACGACAGACTGCAACAAATACAACTCTAGAAGATAATGAATAATTCGGATTTGCAACTTTACTTAGACATAGCCACCGAGGCAGTATGTACTGCAGGCGCAGTGTTAAAGTCCTATTGGGGTAAGCTGAAGGAGAGTGATCGCACTGAAAAACGTCCAGGGGATTTAGTCACCATTGCTGATAAAGAAGCAGAAACAGCAGTCTTGGCAGTATTAAAACGTCATGTCCCCACCCATAGCATTTTGGCAGAAGAATCAGGCGTTGGCGGTATGGCTGATAGTAGATTTCTGTGGGCGATCGACCCGCTTGATGGTACTACTAACTTTAGCCATCAGTATCCTTTCTCTGCTGTGTCTGTCGGGCTATTAATAGATGGTATTCCTAGCGTTGGGGCAATTTACGATCCGTTCCATGATGAATTATTTCGTGCGGCAATTGGTTTAGGTGCTACCTGCGATCGCCAACCGATTCAAGTGTCCACAAGCAATGAACTTAAGCATAGTCTCTTGGTTACAGGCTTTGCCTACGATCGCACTCAAACCCCTGATAATAATTACGCCGAATTCTGTCACTTTACCCACATCACCCACGGGGTCAGACGAGGCGGAGCGGCATCCATAGATTTGGCATACGTTGCCTGTGGTCGAGTCGATGGCTATTGGGAGCGGGGATTATCGATTTGGGATATAGCTGCAGGAGTAGTAATTGTCAGGGAAGCAGGGGGAAAAGTTACTGCCTATAATGACAGTGACCTAGATCTAAAAAGTGGCAGGATTTTAGCTACAAATACCCATATCCATCCTGAGATGATTACAGAACTGGCGAAGGTCAAACCTTTAACTCAGAGTTTTCCCATGCAGTAGTCTTAAAATTGATTAGAAATTGATTAGAAATTGATTAGAAATTGATCAGATTAAATGACTCTGTTTTAGGTAAACTAAAAGACTGATCGAAATCTGTACACATTTTTAAGGTTGATTGTCGGGAGAAGTTATGGCTCAAATGTATTATGACAACGATGCGAATCTTGATTTTCTAAAAACAAAAAAAATTGCCATTATTGGCTATGGCTCCCAAGGTCATGCCCACGCCCTCAACCTCAAAGATAGTGGTTTGGATGTCATTGTTGGTTTGTATAAAGGTAGCCCCTCTTGGGAAAAAGCTGAAAGCGAAGGCTTAACTGTAAAAACTGTTGCCGATGCCTCTGCTGCTGCCGACTTTATTATGATTTTGCTACCCGATGAAACTCAAAAATCGGTTTACAACCATGACATTGCTCCAAATCTCAAAGAAGGAGATGTTCTAGCCTTTGCCCATGGTTTTAATATTCACTTTGCTCAAGTTGTGCCGCCTAAATTTGTGGATGTGGTTATGGTTGCCCCCAAAGGGCCTGGACATCAAGTTAGACGAGTATTTACCCAAGGGCAGGGAGTACCTTCGCTATTTGCAGTATATCAAGATGCTTCTGGACAAGCTCGCGATCGCGCCATGGCATACGCTAGAGGCATTGGTGGTACTAGAGCAGGAATTTTAGAAACATCATTCCGCGAAGAAACTGAAACTGACCTATTTGGCGAACAAGTAGTACTTTGTGGTGGTCTAAGTGCCTTGATTAAAGCAGGATTTGAAACCTTAGTGGAAGCTGGTTATCAGCCCGAGTTGGCATATTTTGAATGTTTGCACGAAGTTAAGCTGATCGTTGATCTCGTGGTTGAAGGTGGATTGGCGAATATGCGCCATAGCATCTCTAATACTGCTGAGTATGGGGACTATACCAGAGGCTATCGCATTATTACCGATGAGACTAAGCTAGAGATGAAAAAAATCCTCTCTGAAATCCAATCAGGACAGTTTGCTAGAGAGTTTGTTCTAGAAAATCTTGCAGGTAAACCTGGATTTACTGCCATGCGTCGCCGTGAAGCTGAACATCCCATTGAATCCGTAGGCAAGGAACTGAGAGCTATGTTTAGCTGGTTGAAAAAAATCTAGTTAGATTGTTATTAATTTTTATTGTTAGAATGGGGTGCGATCGCCAAGCTCTCCATTCTTTTTATTAGCTATAAACCCGTGTCTGAAACCTCTAAATCTCCCCAAAAACTTGACCCCATAGTTGTAGAACGAATTAAACTACGAGCTAAACAAGAAGGGGTAACCGTAGCAGAAGTGATTGAAAAGGCAATTTACTTCTACCTTGATAATCCCGATATGTACGTTAAGAATACAGAAATAGATGATCGTATTGCCCAAGCGATCGCCCCAATTCAAAGAGATGTAGCCATGTTACGGGCAGAACTAGGTGAGTACGGACAATTTCGAGGTATAGATCACCCTACCTATAAACCTCAACATCTGGTGCGCGAAATGTATAACGATTAAGCCTACGCTTATTACAACATTGATAGAACCTAAGGATAAAACTCATGACTGAAGACAATATCCAAATCGTTTTAGAGCGTCTTGATCGAATTGAGAATGAACAAAAAGAGATTAGGGACGATCAAAAAGAGCTTAAATCAACTATTGAAGTTTACATAAAGTTAAATGATGGCTATCAAAAGGCTGCGGATAGAGTGGCTGTCGCGTCTGAACGAGTTGCGAATTTAGCCTTTACAGTTGTGGGTGCGGCGGCGGCGATCGCAATTATTTCACCTGCCGTTAAAGCCCTAACTGAATTCGTAGCAAAATAAGTTATATCAATATTATTAGTCAATAGATTAATGTATCTTGAAACCCAAAGGCTAATATTAGAACCAACCCTAGAGAGTGATTTGTATATCCTCCACAGTATTTTTGCTAATCCCTTTGTTCGGAAATATCTAGCTGATGATCTGATTTTTCCGCTGTTGCAGGTAGAAGAAATGATTCAAGAAAGCCAAAGGCTGTTTGTAGACCAAGGGTTTGGACTTTGGTTTATACAGACAAAGGATCTACAGAAAACTATCGGATTTGTTGGCTTGTGGTATTTCTTCGCAGAAGCGCAGCCGCAATTAGTATACGCACTTCTACCCGAAGCTACAAAAAATGGCTATGCTACCGAAGCTGCATCTAGGATATTGGAATACTGTTTTAATGATCTTGAATACCATTATCTAATGGCAAGCTGCGACAAGCCAAATCTGAGTTCGAGGAAAGTTGCAGAACGAATTGGCATGAAAGAAGTTGAAGAAAGAATTACAGATGATAAACCTATTGTATTTTTCAAAGCTTTTCGTTCCTAGCCATCATATTTTGTTGATGATGTTGAGCTATGAACTGGAGTTTAGACTAATAAGTACCTCTAGCAGGAAATCTCCCGCTAGTTAAAACTGACAGGATAAGTTCGTAAATCCGAAAATTATTTACGAGGCGATGTCTTCAGGCACTTTCTTTATCTTAGAAAACCCTTTTTTGA
>JBBQHY010000047.1:0-10713 GCA_038324415.1 Pseudanabaenales cyanobacterium
AGTCTGTGGAGCGAACATAAGACCTGATAGGGATACCTCTAAAGGGCAGTTGCGAAATCCTAGTGATAGGAAGAAACAGAAACCTAAGTCGTGAGTCTTAGGAATCCCACGCGCTTTAGCCGTGGGAGGATGTCAACTAAATGTATCTTCTAAAATAAGCGGGTGGAGAGAATCGAACTCTCAAGATCAGCTTGGAAGGCTGGAGTTTTACCACTAAACTACACCCGCAACTTGTTCAGTAAATTAATATATCATCTTGGTATCGAATTTTTCTAAAATATAAGATTTTATTTCAAAAATATTTGTTTATTACAATCAACTGCGAAAAATATCAAGTAAATGCTTATTAAATACTCTAGACTTGATTCAGATTTGTGCTAGCAGAATTCAATCTACTTTATAAACCTATGAAAATTAATCAGTTCGTTCAATCGGTTAAAATCCTTGCTGTATTACCTCTAATTTTGGTTTCTCTAATCGCTTGCACTGGCAGCCTTAATCGTGCCAACTTTGAAAAAGTTACCAATGGCATGGCAGTAGAAGAGGTCAAAAAACTTTTAGGAGAACCGACATCAGTTGAGACTGTAAGTGTACCTGTACTGGGAACTGTTACCAGATATGGCTATAAAAATGATAAAGGTGAAGCTTCGGTCATCCTGCGAGATAATCAAGTTCAAAGCAAAGCAGGCAGCCTTAGTCAATAAAGGGCAAAGCCTCTAAACTAAAAATCAAGTGAAAATTAAAGCCAAAATATTTGTTACTCTCCGTCCTTCCGTCCTCGATCCTGCAGGAACTGCCGTTAAGGCTGCCCTCGAACAAATGCAACATAATGTAGAGTCTGTGCGGATTGGTAAGTATATTGAAATGATTTTTGAAGCCGAAGATCGAGTATCAGCGGAATCTCAAGTTAATCTAGCCTGCGATCGCCTGTTGGCAAATCCTGTAATTGAAACCTATACCTTTGAGTTAAATCCTTCCGAATCCGATAATGTCTAAAAATTATAAAATTACTCTACTGCCCGGTGATGGGATCGGGGGCGAGATTATGCAGGTTTCTGTTGCAGTTTTAGAGGCGATCGCACCTAAATTTAATCTTAGTTTTCAGTTTGAGGCAGCTTTAGTTGGTGGGGCGGCGATCGATGCCACTGGATATCCTTTGCCTGAAGAAACCCTTACTGTCTGTCGCCAAAGTGATGCTGTGCTGTTAGCGGCGGTAGGGGGCGAAAAATGGGATACCTTACCTTCAGAGTTACGTCCAGAACAGGCTTTACTAGGTTTAAGAGCAGGCTTAGGGCTATTTGCTAATCTGCGTCCTGCTAAAGTTTTACCCCAACTTATTGATGCTTCCTCTCTAAAAAAAGAAATTGTAGAAGGTGTAGATATTTTGGTGGTAAGGGAGTTGACAGGCGGGATTTATTTTGGTAAGCCCAAGGGCATCTTTACCGATGAAAATGGGGTGCGGCGTGGCGTAAATACCATGGCATATACTGAACCTGAGATAGATCGAATTGCCCGAGTAGCTTTTACAGCATCCATGAAACGTCAAGGGATTTTATGCTCCGTGGATAAAGCAAATGTTTTAGAAGTCTCGCAACTGTGGCGCGATCGCGTTATAAATATTGGCAAAGAGTACCCAACTGTGCAGCTTTCCCATATGTATGTAGACAATGCGGCAATGCAATTATTGAGATATCCCAAGCAATTTGATGTGATAGTTACAGGAAACCTCTTCGGTGATATTCTTTCCGATGCGGCAGCAATGCTGACAGGTAGTATTGGGATGTTGCCCTCTGCCAGTCTGGGTGAACCTAATACCCCAGGTGTTTTTGAACCAGTGCATGGCTCGGCACCAGATATTGCGGGTAAAGATTTGGCTAATCCTTTAGCGCAGGTTTTAAGTGCCGCGATGATGTTGCGCTATGGTTTAAATGAGTTGGCAGCAGCAGATTATATTGAAACTGCCGTTATGAAGTTACTTGATTCAGGGAAACGCACTGGTGACATCATGGCGATAGGTTGCCAACAACTGGGATGTCAGGCTATGGGAGAATCATTATTAGCACTTTTAGGTTAGTTTTACCATAGCCTTTGTAGTAGTATTTGAAGGTATAACTAGAGTAGGGTGATTAGATAAATATTGTGAATACTTTTTCGCCTATTAATTTGCAGTATCTCAATCAAATTTCTGACGGCGATCAAGATTTTGAATTGGAATTGCTAAATTTATTTATTGAAGATGCTAACCTTCACTTAGATGCTGCTCTAACTGCGATCGCCACTCAAGACTTTAAAGCACTGGAAAGAGAAGCGCATCACTTAAAAGGCTCAAGCGGAAATGTTGGGGCTCAATCCATGCAGACTCTGGCATATGAATTGGAACAACAATCTTTAAAGCATTCACTTGAGGGAATTCCAGAAAAAGTTCAAGAATTAAAATCTTTGTTATTTAAAGTTGAGACTTTTGTATTAAATAGATAGTACTAGATACACAAAGTTTTATTAATATTCTTCCTAGATAGTTTTAAGCCTACAGAAATAGCCGTTCTTAAGTTGAGCAACGCCATGATTAGCTGCTTTTACCATTTGTTCATCGTGGGTTGTAACTAAAATTGTCACACCTGCGGCATTTAGTTTCTTAAAAATCTTAATTACCTGCCAAGCATTCTCTCGATCAAGGTTCCCTGTCGGTTCATCGGCTAATAGTAGTGTAGGGGTATTCACGATCGCCCGAGCAATACTGGTTCTTTGTTGCTCACCTCCAGATAACTCTTCAGGAAAGCAATCAGCTTTATCCAGTAAATCTACCGTTTTGAGAGCGGGTAAAAGTCTTCGATCAATTTCTCGTTTGGGTAATCCCTGCGCCATTAATACAAATCCTACATTTTCGGCAACTGTACGGCGAGGAATTAATTTATAGTCTTGAAACACCACGCCAATTTGACGGCGGAGCATAGAGAGGGCATTGCCTTTTAGGTCATTAACCCTAACTCCATTTACAACCACGTCACCACAGGTAGCTTGCTCAGCACCATAAAGCAGTTTCAAGAGGGTAGATTTTCCAGAACCAGATCGCCCAATAATAAATAAGAAATCTCCCTTGGCTAACTCAAAATTGATACCATTTAGTCCAATTACGCCATTGGCATAAACTTTTTTAACATTACTTAACTTGACTATGGATGAACTATCACTAGACTCTTGATATGCAAGAGATTGAGTAGGATCAGAGCGAAAATCAAATAGACTTTTTAACATTTCCTATTCCCACTAAATTGACTATTACCTGCCAAGTTACCGCCAACACAAAATGTGGAAGGGCTAACATCCGTCTTGCTCGCCAAGGTTCTTTATACAATCTATAGGTCCATTCTAGGTGATGATCGCGTAACCACTTGGGTGCCCGAATCTTCAAGCCAGACCAAATATCAAAACTGCCACCTACTCCGATCCATACAGAATTTGGGCATAAATACCGATGATCTCGGATCCAAAATTCTTGTCTTGGTACGCCTAAACCAACCAAAATAATATGGGGCTGAGTAGCCTGAAGTTCTTGGTACAATTGTTCTTCTTGCTCGGGCTTAAAATATCCGTCCCAGACTCCAGCGATCGCCAAGCCTGAAAATTTCTGTTCCCATTTCGCAACTACAATTTTGGCAACTCCGACTGCCCCCCCAATTAGGAAAACTTTTAAACCTTGACTAGATCCAAGCTTAACCACTGCTTCCGATAACTCGATTCCTGGACAGCGATTAATTTTGATCCCTTGCGATCGCAAAAATAAAACTACACCAGAACCATCAGGAATCACTAATTCCGAAGCTTTAATTACAGCAGCTAGGTCAGTGTCCTTTTGGGCTTGCATTGCCATTTCAGAATTAATGGTGACAATGTGTGTACCTTCTTTCTTTTGTAATCTCTCTTGGACACAGGCAAGATAATCATCAGATAGATGAACAGGTAAGCCTAAAACTGAAAACTCAGGCATTGATCTGGATAACGAATTAAATACCAAATTACTCTATCCTATAAAGCTCAATCTTGCTGATGGGAAAATCTATGGGCACCAATTCCCGAAAGGGCGATCGCCGAAACTATCAAAAATACCCAACTATACCAACTAGGACTATTACCATTGACTACTGCTCTCATACCGATGGTGGCATGGGTTAGGGGTAGACCATAAATTATAGCCTGAGCTGCGGGCGGTAATGAACTTGGATCAAAAAATGTTGCCCCTAAAAAAGACATAGGGATAATTATAAAATTATTATAAAGACCGACTGCTTCTAAGGACTGGACAGTTAAACCCACAATTACGCCTAAGCCAGCGAATACCATACAGTTAAGGATTAAAAGTAGTAAAAACTCTGGATGCAAAAACCGCCAGTTACCTGTAACCACGATCGCCACACCAATAACGGCAGAAGAAGTCATTAATCCCCGAATTACCCCCGCCAACATTTTACCCAAGTGCATTGCTAGAGGATGAATTGGCATCATCAACAGTTCTTCAAAGGTCTTGCTGTACAGGCGATCGCCACAGATGGAAAAAGTTGTACCCCCAAAACTAATAGTCATAGAGGACAGTGCAACCATACCTGGCAAGATAAAAGCTAAATAGTCTCCGCCAAAAGCCCCACTACCTTTCATAGAGCTACCTAAGCCCAGTCCAAACGCCAAGATATAAATTAATGGAGAAATCAGTCCACTCGCAACTACCTGATAAACTCTCACCCTTAAATCTAGCCAGTCACCCCACAAAATAGTTAAACTATCCTGCCAAACTGATACAAATATATGGGCTAAAGAATTCTTAGTCTTGATCAGAGAAATATTATTGTTTAGCACTTTTATTCAACTAGCGTTTGCATCTTACTCCCTTCCCAGTCAAAGATTAGGCTTTTGGGGGTTAGGGGGCGCAGCCCCCTAACCCCATTTAAACTGTGTATATTTCTACGGTGGGAAGGGAGTACCAAAGAATATTAGTTCTCAGTCCTATTCTAGTTGCCATACCCAAAATTCTTATGCCTAACTATTTTTGCTTTCTAAAGTCCCAAGGAAATTGATAGTTGCCACCATCCCAGATACCGACTTTATTTCTTTGGGCGATCGCTTCAGCATTAGAAATTTCGATTTTGTGGGGGCAAGTCTTAGAATATGCTTTGTATTCATAGGCATAACCTGCTTTAACTACTTCGGCATTAATAAAAGTTTTTCCTACAAATAGCTCTCCGATCGTACGTCCGTAGCGATCGCGCCCAAGAGGAGTAATTTCCACTTTGCCGCCGCTAAGTAGTTGTTTTACCAAGTTTTTTGCTTCCTTGCTGAAGGGTTGGGCAGATTTACCTCTTTTAGCAGCTTCTGGGGAGTCTATTCCACAAAAACGAATTCGATCAATCTTGCCCTGACAGGAAACTCTGATGGTGTCGCCATCGGTTATTTTGACGACCTCACAAGTTTTAGAAGAGAGAGTTTCTAGGGGCATTGGTAACGCCGCCAAATAGAGTGCAACCAGAACTGACATGAACATCCTTATAAAATTAATCGGCAGTTTTTAATTGTAAGTAAACTAAGCCTAAAACCGCAACCAACATAAATACTGCTGCCGCTGCCGCATAGCCAAAATCAAACATCCCAAATGCCTGCTCATAGATATAGTGAACTAAAATATTTGTGGCATTCAAAGGTCCTCCACCCGTGACCACATACACCTGTTCAAAGCTCCTAAAGGTAAAGATGACGGTTGAGATCACCACAAAAATCGTCGTAGGCCGTAATCCAGGCAGCGTAATATGCCAAAACTGCGCCCAAGCATCTGCCCCGTCTAGTTCCGCAGCTTCATAACGACTTTGGGGAATTGCCTGTAATCCTGCTAAAAATACCACCATGTTAAATCCTAATTGCTTCCAAATACTTAGCAAGATTAATACGATCATTGCCAAGTTGGGATTGTTAAACCATGCAAAGGGTGGATTTAGTCCGAAAATACTATTAATAATTCCATCGGGTTGAAATAACCACCGCCACCCCAAACCTGCTGCTACTATTGATACCACTGAAGGTAGAAAAAAGAGCGATCGCACCCATCCCCGACCCCAAAAATTACGATTTAACAATACTGCCAAGCCCAAGGGTAAGGCAATACTGGGTATTAATGTCCAAAAAGTAAAGTAGATGGTGTTTCCCATGATTTGCCAGAAATCAGGATTTTTAAGTAGTCTGACATAGTTATTCAAACCCACCCACCGCACCCCACTTAGGGTTAGATGCCCATCGGTCACACTCAGGTAAACCATATAAAGTATCGGGAATAAAACAAATACTCCTAAAATCATCAGAGCAGGTGCTAAAAAGACCCAAGCTGCGATCGCCTGATCGTCAAGCCAAGTACTTATCTTTTGTCCAATTATTTGAGTGTTTTTATATTTCAAGATCACGTTGTACTGGCTTTGTGGAGATCTAAATGTTAATCTCTTTTTCTAACATTTTATCTTGGACTAAGAGATCAAAAAATTCTATGGCTCAAAATAGTCCGAATATAGCTTGGCAGTCTCAGGATGATCTATCTACCTTATATTACGGCGATAGTTTAGAGTTAATGGCTGGGCTTCCTGCAGAGAGCATAGACTGCATCTGGACTGATCCGCCCTATAACCTCTCAAATGATGGCATTACCTGCATCTCTGGTCGCATGGTTAAGGTGAATAAGGGAGAGTGGGATCGGAGTCAAGGGGTGGAGTTAGATCATGAATTTAATCGAACTTGGTTAGCTGCGTGTTACCGACTGCTCAAGCCGACTGGAACTATTTGGGTTACAGGTACTTTCCACGTCTATCCTTCTGTGGGGTTTGCCATGCAGCAACTAGGATTCCGTATTCTCAACGATATTATTTGGGAAAAGCCAGCCCCCCCACCCAATTTAGGTTGCCGCACATTTACCCACTCTACAGAATTAATAATTTGGGCAACAAAGGCAAGAAAGGGTAAGGATTTCTATACTTTTAACTATGAGGATATGAAGGTGGAAAATGGCGATCGCCAAATGAAAAATGTATGGAAGATCTCAGTTCCTGCTAAGTCTGAGAAGCTCTTTGGTAAACATCCGACTCAAAAGCCGACAGAGCTAATTTCTCGTTGCCTGAGGGCTAGTACAAAACCCAATGATTTAGTATTTGATCCTTTTTCTGGTTCTTGTACAACTGGAGTTGCCGCGCTATCCTTGGGACGCAGATTTATTGGATGTGAAGCCGAGCAGGAACATGTTGAGCTTTCAATTAAGCGTTTAAATGCCCTTAAATTAAATTCTTCAGAATAATTAACGTAGTTGAATAAGTAAATGTCGATTAGGGTTTTTATCTTGCCTTCCAAGGCGATCGCTCACCTGAACCAATTACCAGACCAATCTGGGGTGTACTACATGACAGCATTGTGGCGATTATTTTATGTGGGCAAGGCGGTAAATTTGCGGAAACGTTTAACGGCGAGACATCAAAGATATAGACAGATTAAAATTTTGGCACCCTTTGCTAGAGTTCATTACAAGGTTTTACCCAAAGCTCAAATCTCATCCTATGAAATCTCTGAAATAAAAAAACTGAAGCCCGACTGGAATTACACAAGGGTTCCGCAAACTTGGGGACTTTTTCGGCTTTTTCTGAGATTTTGGGTGCGTTTTTGGTTTTATTTGATTGTGGTTTTAGCTGCGATCGCCTATTTAATTTTTCTATTTTGGCGATAATTCGATTAAAACCGTCCGATTTTTCGGATCACCTCCATTACCCCGATCATTTGAGTTGTGTAGAATTATGAACATAGAGTTGAGAAACACTTAAGAGAATGGGCATTATGAAAATAACGCTCTACACTTCTAATATTCAACCAACCCATTATTCATACAATTAGCGGATTTCCGCAAACATCATGATTGATGCCGTCATTATTATTTCATTCATCCTCGCAGGTGCAGGGACTGGATTTCATGGAGTTGATCTCCTACCAATTCAAACCCTAGCCGAAATTAATTCCCAAGGACTACGGTGGTTAATGCTAGGATTTGGCTCTTTTTTGGGACTAATTCTAGGATTAGTAGCCCAAAGTACCTATCGCCGACTAGAGGTGCAAGTGCGGGCTATGCCTGTGGAGACTTTACTCAGTCGGGCTGTAGGTCTTGTCGTAGGACTATTGCTGGCTAACCTAATGTTAGCACCGCTATTTTTACTACCGATCCCAGATGATTTCTCTTTCTTCAAGCCCTTGACCGCTATTATGGTCAGCATTATTTTTGCCTACTCAGGCATGACCCTCTCGGATACCCACGGGCGGGCTTTAGTGCGATTGGTAAATCCCAACAATGTGGAAAGCACGCTAATAGCAGAAGGCACCCTAACCCCTGCCGCAAGTAAGGTTTTAGATACCAGTTGTGTAATTGATGGACGAATTGAAACCCTCATGCATACGGGCTTTTTGGAGGGGCAATTGCTGGTACCGCAGTTTGTGATTCAAGAGTTACAGACGATCGCCGATAGTTCCAACGATCAAAAGCGGGTAAGGGGAAGAAGAGGTTTAGATATTTTGAATAGTCTTCGCAGTGAGTATGGCGATCGCATTAAAATTCATCCTGCTGACTATGACGATATTCCCACTGTGGATGCCAAACTAGTAAAACTGGCACAGGAAATTAATGGCACTTTGGTCACCAATGACTATAACCTCAATAAAGTTGCTAATTTCAGCCAAGTAGAGGTATTAAATATTAATGATTTGGCTCAGGCTCTACGTCCCACCTATTTGCCAGGTGACTTTCTAAACTTAAAAGTCCTCAAAGAAGGCAAAGAGCAAACCCAAGGCGTAGGTTATCTCGAAGATGGCACGATGGTAGTAATTGAGGATGGTCGCACCTTTGTAGGTAAACAGTTGCGGGTAATTGTCACCAGTGCCCTCCAAACCTCGGCAGGTAGAATGATCTTTGCTAAAACCGAAGCTACGGCAAATGTTTAGATTGTAAAATGTGTAGATGACAAGAGATCGAAATTGGTATGATTTGTTGAAATTCCCCATGACTAAATTCAGGGGCTTTAGTTCGTTTTTTGGTAAGTTAAGAATCCCAATATGCCCAAAATTCCCATCCTCGATCTCAAACCTCAATACAACAGCATCAAAGTTGAAATTCAAGCCGCCATTAATCGTGTTCTTGAGTCGGGACAATTTATTTTAGGTGAAGATGTAATCTTACTGGAGCAAGAGATTGCTACCTATTTAGGAGTTAAACACGCGATCGCAGTTAATTCTGGAACCGATGCTTTGATAATTGCCCTCAGAGCATTGGGAATTGGTCAGGGTGATGAGGTAATTACCACACCATTTAGTTTTTTTGCCACAGCGGAATCCATCAGTAATGTCGGAGCTATACCTGTATTTGTGGATGTGGACATTGAGAGTTTTAACCTTAATCCCCAATTAATTAGGGCTAAAATTACAGATCGCACAAAAGCTATTATGCCTGTGCATCTGTTTGGCTATCCCGCCGCCATGACCCAGATATTGGAGATTGCCAAGGAGTATGACTTAAAAGTAGTTGAAGATTGCGCTCAATCCTTTGGTGCTAAATATTACGGGAATTGCGGGATTTGCAAAGATGAATGCGATCAAACTACTAAGAATGCGATTACCAATAAATTTACAGGGGCTATCTCCGATCTAGGGGCATTTTCATTTTTCCCGACTAAAAATTTGGGAGCATACGGTGATGGGGGAATTATTACGACCAATTGCGATCGCAGTGCCGAACTATGCCAAATGCTGAGGGTGCATGGTTCTAAAAAGCGTTATCACAACGAAATGTTTGGCTACAACTCCCGTTTAGATAGTATTCAAGCCGCAATTTTACGGGTGAAGTTGCCCTACCTTGATCAGTGGAATCAAGCAAGACGTAGAGTTGCCGAAACCTATAATCAACTTTTAGCAGACGTGCCTGATCTCATTACACCAAAAATTCCTACTGGTCACGTTTTTCATCAATATACAATTCGCATTACCAATGGCAGAAGGGATCAAGTCGCCCAAAAACTATCAGAAATAGGGATCGGCAATATGATTTATTATCCTATTCCCCAAGATTTGCTGCCTGTATACAAAGGTAAATATCCAACAAACCCCGTAAGCGATTTATTAGCGACCGAAGTTCTGAGCTTACCGATTTGGGCAGAGTTGGATGAAAATGCGATCGCCCAAGTAGCCTCAAGTATAGTACTTAGCATAGAGAAGTAAGTTAATGATTAGTCCTAGGGTGCAACTGCATCAGCTTTTGGACTTCTTCGGCATGATAGGAGCTTCGAGTTAGAGGTGATGAGACCACCTGTAAGAATCCCATAGCTTCCCCTGCTTTCTGCCAAGCCCCAAAGCGATCTGGATGGACAAATTCTTGAACATTGAGGTGCTTTTGGGAAGGTTGGAGATACTGCCCAATGGTCAAAATATCACAATCACTTTGTCGTAAATCTGCCATAACTGCGATCACTTCGTCAACGGTTTCGCCCAAACCTACCATCAGTCCCGATTTGGTATATACCCAAGGTGCTAACTCCTTAGTACGTCGCAGTAGCTCCAAGGTACGCTGGTAATCTCCTTGAGGACGGGTGCGTTTATACAGTCTGGGAATAGTTTCGGTATTATGATTAAGGACATGGGGACGGGCAGAGAGAATGGTTTCCA
>JBBQHY010000048.1:0-10690 GCA_038324415.1 Pseudanabaenales cyanobacterium
TGTTGACGCAGTATCACTCCTACCAATTCTGGTATCGTCATTCCTTCTAGCTTTTCTCGTTCGTATTGCTGCGGTTCTTTCATTTCGTTACTTTATCCTTTTCTCGATATTTGTCAACCCTCTTACCTGATTGCTTACTAAATTTCTACCCCTATTTATCTATCCCTTAAGACTATCTCTGATTCTATTGATATTTGGCTTGGTATGCCTAATCCGCCTCAAGCGTAGATCGGCAATCGCCTTGATCTCTGCGGCAATCGTGATTCTGTATATGAGTAGTATGCCTTTGCTATCTGATTTATTAATGCGATCGCTTTGCGAAAAATCCTCTGGTATTCCCCGTTGGTTTAACCGCAATGCCAGTTACATCCTCTTGCATGCTGCCAATCTGGGAGCAAATAAAATTATTCCCAATATTCTAGAAGCTGGCTTTGAATATGCCCGTCAACAACTCGCTGGAGAGAGTCAATTAACAGCCTATGAGTTTTATTTACTTAACTTGATTACTGATAAAGGGATCGTATCTGATGAAACTATTACCCTTGAAGAACTCAAACAAATGGGTGCTAATGAATTTAATGAAATTTTACCAATCATCAATAACTTAATCCAAAAAGATATAGTTAGACTTCTTCCCGATGATCTTTCATATAGTATTACTGCTAACCCTCTCTTTCTCAAAGAATAAGTATCTTAATCAAAATGCTTTCGAGTTGTAAGGTTTTGGATTTCAGCGATTAGGTATTAATAGTTTGAGCTTACAATTATTTAACTATGAAAATTGCGATCGCCCAGCTTAATCCAACCATCGGCGACTTAGTGGGAAACTCTGCCCAAATTTTAGTGGCAGCCGAGCAGTGTTTTGAGCAAAAAGTAAGTTTGTTAATTACTTCAGAACTCTCGCTGTGTGGCTATCCGCCCCGAGATTTGCTGCTGCATGATGACTTCATTAAAGAGATGGCGATCTCTTTAGAAAAATTAGCCCAAGCCTTACCAAAAGAGCTTGCGGTATTAGTAGGAACGGTGGAAGCCAATCCCCAATCTGAGATTACGGGTGGGAAGCCCTTATTTAATAGTGCGGCTTTGTTGCAAAATGGCAAGATTCAACAGGTTTTCCATAAACGACTTTTACCCACCTACGATGTATTTGATGAGGATCGATATTTTGAGGAGGGCGATCGCAGTAATATTTTTATACTAAATTTAAGCTCAGGTCAGGATTTACGAATTGGAGTCACAATCTGTGAAGATATTTGGAATGACTATAAATTTTGGGGCAAGCGACTCTATACTTCCGATCCAGTCACCGATCTAGCTCAACAGTCAGTGGATTTGTTGGTTAATCTCTCTGCTTCGCCCTACGCTGTAGGTAAACCGAAACTTAGGGAATCCATGCTTTCCCATAGTGTGATCGCCCATAATTTACCAGTTATTTATACAAATCAAGTCGGAGCCAATGACGATCTAATTTTTGATGGCAATAGTCTGGGCTTAAATCGGCAGGGGCAAGTTATAGCAAGGTGTTTGGGTTTTAAATGTGATTTATTGATTTTGGAATATGATTTAGTTCGCAAAGATTTAATTCCCCAAAGTTCCGAAGATTCTGTAGCAAAAGAAGAGAATTATGACCAGTTAGCTGAAATCTGGAATGCCTTAGTTTTAGGAGTGCAGGACTATGGAAAAAAGTGTGGATTTAAAAAAGTAGTATTGGGTTTGAGTGGGGGCATTGATTCGGCATTAGTGGCAGCGATCGCCACCGAAGCATTAGGAAATACCAATGTTTTAGGCGTACTGATGCCCTCTCCCTATAGTTCCGATCACTCCATTAGCGATGCCTTGGAGTTGGCAAAAAATCTGGAAATTTCCACCGAGATTATTCCCATAGCCCCGATGATGTCAGCCTTTGACTGCGCCTTGGCAAAAATATTCACAGGGCTAGAGGATGATGTTACAGAAGAAAACCTGCAATCTCGAATCAGGGGTAACTTATTGATGGCGATCGCTAATAAGTTTGGGCATTTACTTCTGTCTACGGGCAACAAATCGGAGATGTCCGTGGGTTACTGCACGCTTTATGGCGATATGAATGGTGGCTTGGCAGTAATTTCCGACGTGCTTAAAACTAGGGTTTATGCTTTATGTGAGTGGTTAAATCGAGATCGAGAAATAATTCCCAAAAATATTTTGACGAAGTCGCCCAGTGCCGAACTTAAACCCAATCAGATCGACCAAGACTCTCTGCCTGAATATGAGATTTTGGATGACATTTTAGAAAAATTAATTAGCGATCGCCTCTCAATTTCGCAAATTATTCAAACTGGACACGATCCGCAGGTTGTTAAACGGATAGTTCAGCTTGTAAATCGGGCAGAATTTAAACGTAGGCAAGCACCACCGGGTTTAAAGATTAGCGATCGCGCCTTTGGTTCAGGTTGGAGAATGCCGATCGCCTCTAAACGTACATCTTTGGAATCATCATCATGAAAGCCCTATGCGTCCTAGTTATCGCTACACTAATTTCTCCACTAATTTCTCCACTAATTTCTCCACTAATTTCAGAAGAGGCGATCGCCAAGCCCTCTAAATCACCTGTATCCAAACCATCCAAACCATCTAAACCAGTTATTGATAACGGTGGCTGCTATTTTGTGAACTCATCGGGAAAAGTCATTAATCTTTCGACTTTGTGTGGGGCAACGGAAACTGGAATCACGAAATCTATAAAACCACCAAAAGGTCTATTTCAAGCCAAAATCAAGCGGCGAGAAGTTGGAATTCCTGTAATTGATGTCAACTTTGGGGGACGGAAATTTGAAATGATTTTAGATACGGGTGCAAGTGCTATTATCATCACGGCAAATATGGCTGAAGCATTGGGGGTTGTGGTGGTCAAGAAATCTTTGTTTGATACGGTAGGGGGCAATAATGTGGAAGTACCATTGGGATATGTGCAAACCGTGGAAGTAGACGGCTTAGTTGCTAAGAATTTGCTAGTAGGAATTGTGCCTAGCCTTAAAATTGGCTTACTTGGTCAAGATTTTTTTGGAAGTTACGATATTACAGTTAAGAAAGATACTATCGAATTCCGCAATTCCCAAAATTAATCCCTACCTAGTTTAAGGTTTGAGCAATTACCCTTGTCCAGACTTCATAGCCGGCGGAAGAGGGATGAAATTTGTCTTGGGAAAAATTTAACTTGGGAAACCGTCGGAAATCTGGTTCTGTACCTCGATAAATATCCACAACCCTAATATTTGACTCTGTCTTAGCGATCTCCTGAATAATCTCATTAAACTTACCTGCCTGCCAATGGGCTGCAGATTTATAGGGTTCCCAAAGTAGTGGGCTTGTGGAAAATGCAGGAATATTTAGTAGCACAATCTTGGCTTTAGTTCGGGTTAGCTGTTGCAAAATCATGGTGTAATTACGGCGAAAATCCTCAACATTTCCCAGTCCCGTCACATCATTTGCCCCAATCGATAACATGATTAAATCTGGATCAAGGGCGATCGTCGCTTCTACTTGCTTGGCTGAAACATCTTCAGTCTTGGCTCCGCTTACAGCCAGATTATAGATTTTGATCGCAGGATGTTGCTTGAGTAAAACCAGTTGAGCGTACTGACAACTATAGTTATCGGTCTGAACTTTTGCCCCCTGCCCCACACTGGTACTATCACCGATTACTACATAACGGAATGGGGTAGTTTTTCGATCTGATTTTTGAACTATATTCTGATCCGCATTTTGAGAAACTTGTTGGGCATAGAGAAATTCTGCTCCCGGCTTAAATGCCACAGTAGGATGTTCTTTAATTGCATAGTCGATCATACTTTTGTAAGCGATCGCCATATAAGCAATGCCCAAGACTATAATCATAAGGATTGGGGTTAGCACTTTAAATATTTTCCGCCTAGCTTTTGACATTAATTATTAAGACTAAACTTATCAGGAATTAGGAATTACGC
Organism: Pseudanabaenales cyanobacterium; assembly: GCA_038324415.1. Lineage (GTDB taxonomy): Bacteria > Cyanobacteriota > Cyanobacteriia > Pseudanabaenales > Pseudanabaenaceae > PCC-7502. The sequence goes on from JBBQHY010000048.1 coordinate 3,966, forward strand.
ACGCAGATTTACACAAACTTGGATTTAGCACTACCTCACAATAGTAATCTTTAAAGTGATCTAGATAGGTGATAAAAAGGACTAAATTAACTATAAATACTTTATGATTTCCCAAGGCGTTGTCTATTGTCTCACCGATAGTGAAGCTTATTTAGAAGCGGTTTTGATTAGTGCGTTAACTCTTCGGAGCTTTGAACCTGATTTACCGATCTCCATAATTTCTAATTTGGCTCGCATTCAAAGTCTGGCACTAAGACCCTACGGCATTTCTACCCCATTTTTGGCTGTACAGGAATTACCTAAAAATAATGCTTTTATTTCCAGATATGTGAAAACCCATCTGATTGAATTGAGTTCCTATACCGAAACCCTATTTTTAGATGCGGATATTCTGCCCTGTGCTGGGATTAGTGATCTTTGGGGTTACTTAAAGAATTATGAGATCGCCATGGTCAAAGACCGTCGACCCTTAGTGGAAATGTGCGATCATATTTCCCCCGAAGAGAAGACCCATACCCTTGACCAAATCCCTCCAAATTCTACACAGTTTAATAGTGGCGTAATGCTGTGGAAGCATAATCAATCCATGCAAAAACTATTTAGCCAATGGCAAAGAGAATGGGAAATTTATCAAAAACAAGACCAACTGGCTTTAGTTCGGGCACTGCACCGATGCAATATATCAGTTGCCGAAATTCCCCAAACCTATAACGTTTCACCCATAGATTCCGTAGAATTGATTAATGCAGGTAAAAAGATTCAACTCCTGCACTGTTGGGGTGGAATGGTTGCCTCTGGCGAGTTTCGTCATATTGCTCAATCCCGCTATCCCGAAATTGTGAAGAAAGTTGATTTATTATTAGGTCGTTGATGTTACGTGGAACGATTTGGCTATCGGTATTGCATAACCTCAATTTTGGCAGATAAAAATTTAAAATCTAACCCACCTTCTTTCTAGTCAAAAATTAGTTGTACTGGGGCTTTGCCCCTTGACCCCAATTCAATTATGTATATTTATACAATGGGAAGGGAGTAAGTGATTACCCAAGCAAGCATTTTGAGTCTATAGAGAGGGGTTGATAGAGCTATGGTGATTGAGTGGTTGAGATTTCAAGTTAATCCAGAATTAAGGGAAGTATTCATTCAAAGGGATGAAGAAATATGGACAGAAGGACTCAAAAAATATGCTGGCTATTTGGGAAAGGAGGTATGGATTGAACCTTACAGCAATGATGTAATTATCATGATTCGGTGGGAAAACATGGACGTATGGCAATCAGTACCAAAATTTGAAATTAATAGACGAAAACAACTGATGGGAAATTTGGATATTCCTGTCTCTGAGAGTAGAGTTTATCAGGTGCGGCGGTTTTTACATATCTAAACATCAAACCTTTACTGTTTTAGGAGAGATAGATTTCCTTTAAAGAATCTACCCAGCCCCCTGCCCACAATTCTGGGGGTTCTGAAAATTAAAGTCCCCAGAATTAGGGATTTAGGGGGTTCGGAACAGGTAATTTTTTACCAGAAACCGCCTTAATTAATGTGCAGAGCATCTATCTTGGGACTGGAACTTGACTGAGTAGAGAATTAATTACAGTATCAATTACTAATCCATCTAGCTGTGCTTCGGGGCGCAGGATCAGGCGATGTCTGAGTAATGGTAGGGCGATCGCTTTGACATCATCAGGAGTAACAAAATCTCGACCTTCAAGCCAAGCGTGTGCCTTAGTTGCCTGTAACCAAGCTACTGCCGAGCGAGGAGATGCACCTAAACTTAAATCGGGGTATTGGCGCGATCGCTTTACTAATTCCAAAAGATAATCTAAGATTGTGTCTTTTACTTCTACGGCTTTGACTTCGGCTCTGGCAGCTAGAATCTGTTCCACGGAGGCGATCGATTGTAATAGTTCCAAATCAATTTTGCCTCCGACCTTTCCATCTTGGCTATTTAATAGCATTTGCTTTTCGGCAGCTGGGTCTGGATATTCCACAATTAGCTTAAATAAAAATCGATCTAACTGAGCTTCTGGCAGGGGATAAGTGCCTTCAAATTCCAGCGAGTTCTGGGTGGCAATTACCCAAAAAAGATCGGATAATATTAAACTTGTGCCATCTAAAGTGACTTGGCGTTCTTCCATTGCCTCTAAAAGTGCCGATTGGGTTTTGGGGGGAGTGCGGTTAATTTCATCCGCTAATAGCACTTCCGTAAAAACTGGCCCCTTTTTTAGAATAAATTCTCGACTATTTAGATCGAAAATATTGGTTCCCAAAATATCCGAGGGCAGAATATCTGGAGTTAATTGCACTCGGCGAAAATCGGCTTTAATTAGCTTGGCGATCGCCTTGACAGTTAAGGTTTTACCCGTACCAGGTACTCCTTCTAAAATCACGTGACCACTGGATAAAAGCGCCACGAGTAATTGCTTGACTAAAACCTCCTGCCCTAATACAACTGAACTAAGAGCTTGATTGAGTTGATTAAATATGGTACGAATTTCAGCCATGATCTTAGATTTTAGGGACGGATTTTAATAACCCTAGTATTCTATAGTAGCCCTAGGCTGAATACATCTCTGGCTAGTTATTATATTTTCCCGCTCCAACATTAATCAATGAAGAGTTGCAAAGTTCAAAAAGCTTAGTCTTACCAGTTTTCAAGGAATTTGTAACAAGCTTGTCCCCTACTTTACCCTTATAATTTTGTAAGTGGCTCTAACATCTCCAACTTCTCGATTAGTGATATTTCTAACTTCATAGGTTACACATCCTAATTTTTTTGATTTCTTAATAGTCACTGGCAAAATAATACTTGGGGCAACCGCTATGAACTGAGGTGGAGTAGTAGTTGCCAAGCTAATGAATATAGCAATCATAATTTGTAAAAGTTTCTAATTTAACTAACAAAAAATATCTAATCTTACGCAATTGTAATTTACTTTTATCTATAAAGACTTCTCCAAAAATACTAAAGGCTGACTCATATTTTCAGCAAAGCCTAGAACACCGCGATCGCTATGTTGATAGAGTAAATTCCCTTGAGCATCAAATAAAAATGTCCCGCCCCGTTGGGTTAAATATGCTGCATTGGGAACATAGACATTCCAGTTTCCCAAAACCTCACTCATATTTCGGAGCCGTAAGGTTGCCAATTCAAAAGGTCGCTGAAATCCTTTGCCGCCAGCTAAATTAAAGAACGATCCCTTAAAGCTTAAAATCTTGGGGATTGCTACGATAGCTTAATCTTCGGCTATTAGTTGAGGAGCTTGGCGATCGCCTGTATATCCACGCAACACCTCTGCCAGAGTTCCGCGGCTACCAATTCCTGCACACATCAACATTAAATTTAACCAAGCGTTTTGAGATACAGATAATATCGGGAGCTTGACGGCTAGACCCTCATAAAGCCCTAAACTGCGGTGAAATTTAGCATCAGGATCGATAAATAAAGATGATTCAGGAAATCCTGTAAACTGACAAAATTTTAGACCAGAATTGCGGTCGCCTATGCCCACAGCTCTAATCGGAATTTTTGCGGCTAATTCTTCTGACAGCTTCTGCTGGAGCCACCACGCAGATTCAAGGCTATCAAAATCTCCTAATTGCGGGAGGGCGATCGCTAGCAAAAAATTTGCTGAATCACATCCATCTAGAATACTAACGATCTGACCGTCACTTACCCGTTGCAGTTGAGTGGTTTGCCAAACTTCAAAAATTTTATCTTTAGATCCGTACATTGCTGGGAATTGGTTCATAGAGATATTCAAAGGTGTTTCCGTCAGGGTCTTTGCTATAAAAAGAAGCCGTGCCATCGCGATGATCGTGGATTTTGCCAGCCGCAATTCCCAATTCGGTTAAATGGGCGTGATGGGTATCTAATTCGGAGCGATCGCTAAACATAAACCCAAAGTGATTTGTTGCCTGTTTATATTCTGGACTCAATAATGCCAAACCATCACCGCCAGCTTTAAGGTAAGCCCAATCAGAATCTTGCCATGCCAGTTCCATGCCTAAACTTTGATAAAACTGAACCGCCTTGGGAATATCCTGCACACAAATTGCAATGTGTCCTAACCGCTTAAGTTGCATAAAATTTTTACTAATTAGCTTATCTTTCCCATTTTAAGCTTTATCTTTAAATCTCTGCCCAGTTTAGATATTTTCTAATACGCCTTTGAGGACAGTTACGGCATATCCTTTAATTTCAAGGCGATCGCCCAAATATTTAAGTTCCAATTCCCCTGTGCGCTGGGATAGTTGCTTTGCTTTGAGGGTATCTTTCCCCAACCTTTTTGACCAATAGGGAGTCAGGCAACAATGGGCAGATCCAGTAACTGGGTCTTCGTTAATGCCAGCATTTGGCGCAAAAAACCTTGACACAAAATCGTAGGGATATTCAGGATCGGCGATCGCAGTAATGATTAATCTACCCTCTAGTTCGGAAATCTGGGCAAAGTTGGGGATAAATTCTAAAACTTGAGATTCCTCCTCTAATACGACCGTAATATTTTCGGCGGCAATTCCTAAAACTTGGTAATTATAGTTGGCAAATATGTTTTTAAGCGTAGCAAGCGATCGCTGATCGCAATCCTCAAAATAGTTAGTAGGAAAGTTCATCACGATTAAATCTTGCTCAAATCTAATTGCCAAATCACCGCTTCGAGTTTTAAATATCAGGTTAGATTCAGGATCAATAGCACTCATTGTTTTAAGGTTATGAGCCATCGCCAAGGTAGCATGACCGCACAGATTAACTTCTTGGGTCGGGGTAAACCAACGCAAGTAAAAATTATTAGGGCTAGTCTTTTGGGCAAATGCAGTTTCAGAAAGATTCATTTCGGCGGCAATATTCTGCATGAGGCGATCGCTAGGAAATTCCTCCACTAAAACTGTAGCTGCAGGATTACCTTGAAAAGGAAATTTAGTAAAAGCATCAATAATAAAAATTTGCATTCCTAACTATTTACAAAAAATAACATCAAACTACTCCCTTCCCACCATAGAAATATACACAGTTTAAATGAGGTTAAGGGGCAAAGCCCCCACACCCCCAGAAGACTAATCTTTGACTGGGAAGGGAGTATACAGGTCATTTTATCTTTCATCCACAAGAAAACCCTCGATTAACTCGCCGATCTTCTACTTCTGCAAAGTGACTCAGTAAGCTTAGGTGATTTTTAGTAAAAAAGTTACCTATGCCAAAGTTCCCCCCAAATCCCCCAGAATAGGGGGCATGGTACTGGGTCGATATCTCCTTATACCAAATCTCTAAACAAGGACTACATATCTACAAAGTTGATTTCGCGGCTAGTGTAGGTAAATGAATTGTAAACACACTACCCCGATCTATCTCTGAGCTAACCGAAATTACGCCTTGGTGAGCTGTAACAATACGATGAACAAGATGAAGCCCCAATCCACTACCTGACTGTTTATGATTACCTTTACGAAATCGCTGAAATAATGATTCTTGTTCCGATATAGACATGCCAATACCGCTATCTTTGACGAGAATACTCACACAGCTATTTTTGGTATCATCACAGGGGGATAGGCTTAGATCAATCTCTACAAACCCCACTTCCGTAAATTTAATGGAATTGCCAATTAAGTTGGTGAGCATCCGCCGCAGTTCGAGGTAGTCTCCCATCACTTTAAATTGATCGACGATCTGAAGTTTCTCATCTCTCTTCTTAGTTCTCAGGATAATTCCTTTTTCTTGAGCAAGAGGCCGAAGTTCAACAACTACTTCTTGGGCGATTTTCCAAACATCACACACAATAAGAGTCAATTCCTTTGCCCCTGATTCATAGCAGTAGACCTCTAGGAGTGTATTAACAATATCCAAAAGGTTTTTATTACTGTGAATCATTGCAGTAATTGCTGTATGCATCTCAAGGGATAATGGACAAAATGCCTCTTTGTGAAAAAGCTTAAGCATCAAGTCAGCAGCAATAATCGGAGTTTTTAGATCATGGGTAAGATGGGCGATAAAGTCCTGTCGTTGCTGCTCTAGCAACCTCAAATCATGATTTTTTTGGATAAGAAGAGTATGGCTTTCATGGAGACGTTGATCGGCTAATGTTGCTTGCATAATTGCCTGATAGACTCGAACAGCATTAAATAGCACCTTGGGTAAAGTTTTAGAGGATACTTGTGACTTGGGCAGATAGTCAGTTACTCCAGACTTCATCAACTTTACGGCAAGCTGCTCATCACCTTGTCCCGTTAACACAACAATGGGTGAAGCGATATTGAGTTTATGAATTGTTTTGACAATGGCTAGTCCGTCTCGATCTGGAAGCCCATAATCTATAAAAATGCAGTCAAATGTTTGTTTTTCTAGGGAGGCGATCGCTTCAGCATAACTTTTTGCTTCTGTAAAACATATTTGTCGTTCTACATCCTTGAGGGCACGCCGCACAGCTATTCGATCAACTTCATCATCATCTACGATCAATACTTTTAGTTCTTGTTCCATACTAACTAATTGATAGGATTCTTACAGCACTTTTATTTCAATTCCGCCACAAAAAAGTGTCGCAGGGCAAAGCCATGTATTGGTTTCATTTTTCTATCTATAGCACGTTTGAGCATAGTTCTCTGTATCTCAAAATGTATAGATATAGCACTCCTATTTAATTTAGAAATAAGGATAATTTGCCCATACTATTCCTGATAGAGTAATTATTGCTTGAATCCAACGCCTAAATTTATAATAACCT
>JBBQHY010000049.1:0-10642 GCA_038324415.1 Pseudanabaenales cyanobacterium
GCTGATTTCGACACCTATTGGAAACATCGTTTAGTTTCATCTGATGAAGAAGATAGTCATTGGGAATGGGGAAAGAAATATCGTGCTACAACGACCCCCAAACTATGAGAGATATGCGCTTGAATGCGAGCAAATTACTCAGGGTCTAATGATACTGGAGATCGATATTCACCGTTCCCATGTAGAACCGATGAAAAATTTAATTTACTTAGACTTCTTTGCTACTGCCCCTTGGAATCGACCCAAGCTTAAAAATCCACCAGATTACAAAGGAGTTGGCATAGCTTTATTTATCTTTGCAGTAAGTCGTAGTTTTGATTTAGAATACAATGGCAGAGTAGGGTTACATTCATTACCAGCAGCTGAATCTTTCTATCAGAAAATTGAAATGAATGATTTTGGTTGCGATCCTAACTACGAAAATTTAAGGTATTTTGAACTTTCTATAAATGTAGCTCTTGAAATTATAAAAATTAAGAATTGAACGGGAGAGAAAAGTGAATATTAAGCTTAATGAAAATTGGTTAAGGTGGGCAGTGCAAATTGAAGACGAAGCTGACTGCGATATTTCGGCAGGGCTAGACTATGGTCAAAATTTAGATAAATATCTAGAACTCTTAAGTCGCCATGAGAGACCTATCAGCCATGTAAAATTTCTGGAAATATTAACTGATGAAATTGGAATAATACTTTCTAAAGAAGAGATTGAGAAACTCGCTGATGAATTTCAATTCAAAATGAATGAAGCTCTTGTTAAGAAGCCTATAGCCGCATAAAAATGGAGATTTAAGGCGCAGGAATCTGAAAATAATGTAATACCTTTAAGCAAAGCTAATCAAAATCGCAAAAACGAAATTAGTTTAGGTGAATTAAATTGAGCAGCATTAAGGAGAATCCTTGGAGAAGTCGTGGACGAACATATTTCATCCAAAATCTCTCGTTTAGAACTAAGTATGAATCGAATAGCCAATCAATTTGAGGCAATTCGGAATGGTGAAACCGAAGATGCTGCTCTAAGAGTAACTACAGATCAAAGTGACACAGATATTGCGTTAGCTGGAATTCAAATTTACCCTGAGGAGTATTTCAAATATACATGTGGAGACCTCGCAGATAAATTAAATATTCAAATTCATGATGTTCTAAAAATGATTAAATCCCATGGACTTAGAGGTAACTGTGATTATCACAAAGAGATAAGTTCTGGTAAAAATCGTTTTATCCGAAAGTGGTCTGATAAAACGTACTCAAAGTTAAAAGAGGCAGTTGATTCTGGAGCCTATTCACCTAAACTCAAGAAATTACATACTGCAAAATGAATTTATTTTATAGAGATAGAGCTTGAACAAACTTAAGGTTAATAATGTTTATTCACTCATTAAAATAATCAAGTTCTTTTCTAAAATTACCCTTGTTAAAAAGTCAAACCGTTAAAACTTTTTCTGATACACAACTTATGGGCAGTGACGCACCACTGGGGTCAACTTTTTTGGCAAAGTCTGGATACTTAATTCGTCCATGGTTACGCTCTCGCCATACTTGAATAAATACAGGTGCTAATTTTTCTAATTCGGCAACAGTTAGTCCTGAACCTGATAGCTGCCCCTGATCCCAGCGTGACTTAAAGATTCTCATCATAACCGACACAGCTTCTTCTAAGCTAGTATCACTGCCTAGGGCACGTAAAGCTGCTTCACTAGCGTCTGCCAACATCACAATTGCAGTTTCGCGGGATTGAGGAATGGGGCCAGCATAACGAAAATGCTCTTCACAAACTAGGGGCGATTGCTGCTGAGCTTGATAGTAAAAATAAGAGATGACAATCGTACCTTGATGCTCTGGAATAAAGGTTTGCAGAAGTGGTGGCAGGCGATATTTCTGTGCCAGCCTTAAACCACCCGTAACGTGTTCTCGGATAATATCTGCACTTGCCCAAGGATCATTCAAACTTTCGTGGGGGTTAACTTGTCCCATTTGATTTTCAATAAAATACTCTGGGCGAATAGTTTTACCAATGTCATGATAAAGAGTTCCAGTGCGGACAAGGGCAGTATCTGCACCTAATTCCCTAGCTCCTGCTTCAGCCAAGTTGGCAACAAATAAAGTATGTTGGAAAGTTCCGGGTGCTTCTGCTACTAATCTTTGCAGTAAAGGACGGTCTAAGTTCGCTAATTCTGCTAATCGAATTGGGGTAATGGCATAACATAGTTGCTCTAGATAAGGAATGGCACCAAGGGCAACAACTGCTGCTAACATCCCACTGGCAGCATATTGAAAGGCATTAATTGCTAAAGCAAACGGAGCAACATTTCCTAAAAATACGGCTAGGGTGATATAGGCTCCTGCTTGAACCACTGCTACAACTAGCCCATTAATGGATATTCTAGATCGAGTATTAGGACGATTGGTTAAAATTGAGCCCACGATTGCCCCTAAAACCACTGGCATATAGGAAAGTAAAGTTGGGCTAATTGCGATCGCCACTAAACCCGAACCCAAAATCGTCGTCACCGTTGCTAATCTAGAACCATAAAAGCTGCCTAAGATCATACCCATTGTGGCTAGGGGAATAATGGCAATAGTTGTATGGCTTAGGATGAGACAGGCGATCGCCGAACTTGTGCAAATCAAACTTATGGCGATCAGGTCTCTAATTTTGAGCTTGGCAGGATTTTGATTAATAATTACTAATTTAAATAGCAGCATCGAACCCGCCACGGCGAGCGCTGTAAAGCCAATTCCCCAAAAATTTGGACGGCGTTGGGTTAAACCTAATTCATCTAAAAAAGCAAATTCTCTATCCGAAATTCCTTGACCAGCTTTAACAACAATTGCTCCCGCCTTGAGGGTGACAGTTTGGGGCTGAAAAGCTTCCATTGCCTTGACTATTTTTTCCCTAGTTGCCATATAGTCAGGTTGAAGATTGGGGAGCAGTACCGCATTTACGAGCTCTATAACTAAAATTTGCCTGATTGGATCTTGGGGTAAATACTTAGAACTCCGAATTCGATATTGTTTTGCTTCCTCAGGTAGCCCAGCTACTATTCCTGTAGCTAAAAGATCTTCTAATGCCTTACGAGCATAACTTTTACTGGCATCCCACTCAGGTTTACTTAAATTAAGAAGGCGATAGCGAAATAATTCAGGTGATTTGGCAAGCTCTAAATAAGCGATTTTGTATTTTTGGCGAGCTTTTGAAACTTGTTCAACCAAGGCTTGATAGCCCTTAGGAGCTAGTTTAGCTTTACGTTCTATAAACTCTTTATTTCCTTTATTAATCTGTTTAAAGTCAGAAATTATCTGAGTTTGAAGGTTTTGCCATTCTGAGTCTGAGAGCATTCGTAACTGCAGTTGAGTCGAGTACGAAAGCGAACTTGTACTAACGTAGGGCATTGATCCAGCTTGATTAATTAAGCGATCTCCTACTTTAAGTAAATCCTCTAAATGATTTGTCGCCCTGAGGCTCACACTAGGATCGAGACGATAGATTTGGGGAATTTCTTGCTTCAATCTATCTTTAGCAATACGGGTAGCTTCAGCATCCGTCGTTTCAATTGTCCTAGGAGATTTAATATCAGTAGTGACAAATTCACCTACCCTTAACTGCGGTTCCCAATAAAATGAACTACCTATAACAATGGTTAAACAGACAAAAGTTGTACCTATAGTTACTCTACTCAGCCATTGTTTAGAAGGGCAACAAAGCAAACGGGTAATAATGGAAGCTCCCATATTTTCTGATAAACCTTATAAATCAAAAGAAGAGTAGGACATAAGCCGGGTTCTGTTTATGAAATATTTAACCTTTTCATAGGTAGCTATCTATCTAGGATGATTGTTACCAATCACCTCGAGCGGCTCACTTTAACGTAATTAGCAAGCTAAAATTGTTAAAAACGGAAAAGAAGATCAGAATCAATCATTACTTATTCCTCTCGCCTTGCTTCCAACTGGGGTTTACCGAGCCAGAGCCTCTCGACTCTGCTGGTGCGCTCTTACCGCACCTTTGCACCCTTACCTCAAAAATAATATCAGTTAAGAATCAATCAATGGGTTCACGGTCATTGAAAATACTTAATAATTTATTAAAAGGCGGTATATTTCTGTGGCACTTTCCTCGCGATCGCTCGCACTGGGAATTATCCAGCAGTTTGATTCTGTAGAAGCCCGGACTTTCCTCAAAGATTTTTAGGTCTCTGCAACCACCTTCACCTACTCTTCTGTATCTATATTAACCAAATTTACAAGTATATTTACAATTTTTAGTTGCAAATTTAGTTAGAGAACAATACCTTTGGTAATTAAAATTGGCTTAATAAAATACATTTGTAAAAGTTCCCAACCATTGCCAATATAGAAAGGCAGTTTTTGGATAAACTTAATGGGCTTAGGCAACCCAGAGTCGGCGATTTTACTAAGCACAGCATTATTTTCTACGCATTTCTCAAGGTGAGCCCAGAATTTAGGATTCTCTAAATCTAAAATTACAGGGAAAGCCTTGGCTGAGTCACGATTTGTATCTAAAAGTACAGAGTGCACGTATTCCTTAGTATTTAAACCAATGGATTCATAAAACTCATACCGATTACAAATATCATTTAAATACATGGTGGCGAACACCGAGAGTAAGAAGAAGCGGCACCATAGTCTGGCTTTCCAATCATTTAGGAACTGGGGCTGACTCTTTAAAAGCAAATTACAAAAATCACCGTGACGGCTTTCGTCTTGGCACCAGCTTTCAAAAAATTTAAATATGGGATAAATTTGGTGTTCAGGGTTGGCATCTAAATGCTGAAAGATTTTAATATAACGCCAATAGCCAATTTTTTCTGACAGGTAAGTGGCATAAAAAATAAACTTAGGCTTAAAGTAAACGTAGTTCTTAGTTTGAGACAAGTTAGACAGGTCTAAGGTCATGTTAAAGTCCTGCATTGCCTTATTTAAGAACCCAGCATGACGTGCCTCGTCTCGACTCATTAGGGAAAATATTTCTGCCACTAAAGGATTTTTCTCCTTCATTTTGACTGAAATTTCTTTGTACAATAAAAACCCTGAAAACTCGGAGGTGCATGAACCTTCTAAGAAGGTACGAAAATTTTCTTTGGTGCGATCGTCTAAATGATCCCAAGAGCGATTGAAGTCTTGATCTCTTTGGAAATGACGGCGGTTATAGTCAGCCTTAAACTCTTGTAGAATTGCCTCAAAATCAGCTTTAGTATCGGTAATATCCATGCTCGCCATTTCTTCAAAGTCAGTTGTGTAGAAACGGGGCGTGAGGATAGTCTCTTTGCGTTCTGATTGGGTTTTATTATGAACTTTAGAAGGGGAAGCTACCATATCTATAAAATGCTTAACTTACAATTTTTATGATACTTCTAAGTTTATGAGTATTTACCCCAGTAGCTTATTAAGAAGGATTAAGCATTTTTACTGTAAATTATAGTTATTCTGCCCAAAATACAAATATTAGGTTAATGATTTAGCTACCCATTGCTCGTATGTTTTGCTTGCGGCGACCGCACTAATGGCAATAATTTCAGGTTCACTATAGGGATGAATTAAGCGCAATTTTGTTTCTAGGGCTTGATAGCGATCGCCTAGGGTTTTAATCAATAGTAATTGCTCTGACTCTACACATAGTTTTGACTCCCAAATATAGGTTGAAGTTAAACTTGGCAAAACCTGTACGCAAGCTGCATATTTCTCTTCTACTAAGGTTTTAGCTATTTCCTGAGCGATCGCCTGATTGGGAACAGTGGTAATAACTATAATTAGCTCAGTAATTACATCATCCATATTTGAAGAGGAGGTTAACAATAAATCCTAAGCAGTAATGGCAGGCTTAATAGTTTGTTTTTCTCTTTTCTTGCGCTCTGCTTCGACCATATCGTCCATCATTTGGCGATTTTGCTGAACTTTTTCCAAATTAGAACGATATAAATCTAAATCTTTTAGTAAACGCTCAGAGCTAATTTTCAGAGTATCGCTAACTTGAGTCAGTAATGCTTGACGTTTTTCAGTATCAGCAATAACTTCGGGTAAAGCTACCTCCAAGAGTGTAAATATACCTACCGCAAACAAGCGGCTGTACTTAAATTTAGGATTACTAGCGATCGCTCTAACCTGCCCCATGAGACTATCTAAGTCGGCACTAGACTCTAGGGTTGTGAATAAACTTTTAGTCTGATCGGGAAATTTTGTGGCTAGATCAGTTGAGTTTGAGCTTTCCAATCGAATTTGCTCGGAATCAAGTGTTAAAGCTTGGCACAACCCTTTAAATATATCTTCTAAATCAGAGATAGGTTCATATCCTGCCATGAAGCGATCAAAAGCTGTTGCCACCCCAATTGCAAAAATTGAATCGTAGGTAAAAGTCTGACTAACTCTAAGTAAATGAACCTCTACTAAAAGCTCGTCAATCACACGACGATAGATGGAGTTTACGGGCTTGGGGAAAGCCTTATAAAAATCATGCTTGGCATCAGCCACAGTACGGACATTATTCACGATAAAGCTAGAACCTAAATTAAATAAATACTAATATATACATCATCTCACGCTGAGGATTGATAGCCTAACTCTATTTTTCCACCATAGCTTTAGACTCTTCTCCATAATAGCTACTCATATAGTAGTAGTAGTTATAGCTGTAAGAGTTATTCTCTGGAGTTACACCATTGATCACCATACCAAAGACATTTTGCTCTGATTGCTCAAGTACACGTTTGGTATAACTAAAGCTGCCAGAATCAGCCACCTCAGGGCGGACTACGAGTAATATACCGTTGCCAATCTTACCTAAGATCGAGGCATCTGCAGCTACCGTTACCGGAGGAGAGTCCAAAATTACCAGATCATATTCTTTCGATACTTTTTCCACCAATTCTGCCATGCCCTTTGACTTAATTAAAGTCACTGGATTAGGGGGGATGGGGCCCGAGCTAACTATATCAATATTTTCTCCAAGGCTTTGTTTTGCCTCAGTCCAAGTCGTTTGATTTGTGAGGACATTACTTAAACCAACCTTATTATCAATTTGCCAGACCTTATGTTGTGAGGGCTTACGCATATCAGCATCTATGATTAGAACTTTTTTACCTAACTCTGCAATAGTGAGAGCCAAGTTGGCAGCAGTAGTTGATTTTCCTTCTTGGGGAACAGAACTAGTAACCACAATTACCTTGAGACTATTATCAGAATTTGAAAATTGTAGGTTAGTTTGTAAAATTCTAAAGGATTCAGTAATCGGCGATCGAGGAGCATCCCTAACAATTAGTTGAGAATTTACAGTTATGAGTTCGCTACCTGGCAGACCTTTACGGTTCTTGCGAGTAGCAGAGTTACTATTATTAAAGTCGGGAATAATTCCCATAATTGGATAAATAGATAGGTCTCTGATTTCATCAATGGTTTTAATTGAGCGATCAAGAGCTTCTAGAATTGTAACGACCGCTCCAGCTAAAAGCAAACCTAAAACTACTCCAAGGATGATGATTAAACCTTTTTGAGGAAATACAGGCTTTTCTATAGTAAGCCCAGGGGAGACTACGCGGACATTTCCTATTGTTTGATTTTCTGTGACTCGAATTGCTTGAAGGCGAGATAAAAGACTCTCATATGTGGACTGAGCAACTTTTAGTCGGCGCTCTAGTTCCCTTTCCTGCTGCTCTAGCTGTGGTAAAATCTTTGTCCTTTGCACAAAAGTGTCCTTAGCTTTATTCAAGGTATCGATTTTAGTCATTAGTCCCAATCGTTCAGTCTCTAACTTAACGAAACTATTAATAAGTTCCTGTTGAGGTAAAGCCGTTTGTAGAGTTTGAGATCGCTCTTGCAACCTATCTACCATCTCTACCCCAGCCCTTTGTTGTAATAAATTTTTTAGAGATGCTTTTTTAAGATTTAAATCTATGATGACTGGATTCTGATCACGAAATCGAGATTTCTCTGTTGCAATCTTTTGTTCTACCTGTTGCAGTTCACCAAGAGTTTGTTGAATAGAAGGAGATCCCCATAAAAAAGCCATATCAGAAGTCATACCTAAAGACTTCTGAAGATTGATAGACTGAGTTGTAAGACCAGAAAGATCAGATTCAGCAGCAGTCAATTGCCTAGAAATTTCGCCTATTCTTTGAACGGCAGCATTAGCTTCAGCGCCCAGATCTATAACTTGATTAGCGTCTTTAAATTGGCGTAATGCATATTCAGCCTCTCTGGTAACTTTTTCTACCTTTGGAAGCTGTAGCTCAATAAACTCTCTTGCAGCCTGAGCTTCTAAGCGATTATTTTTTATATCACCCTTTATATAAATCTCAAATAGTTTATTAATAACATTTGCCGCTACTTCTGGGTTACTATTTCGATAACTAACTTCAATGATGTCAGTTTTAATAGTATTTTTGACTTTTAGTATTTTAGAAAAATCGACATAACTAATACCTTTTCCATTAGGATCCTTGAGCTTAAGATCATCAATTGTGCTTTGAATAATGGGAATGGAACGAATAACTTCCATTTCTGTATTAACAGGACTACTTTGGGTGCTAAGAGATTCCAACTGTGGAAGCTTGTCAGCTAAATCTCCGATAGAGGAAGCATTACTTTTTCGCTTTAGTAAAAGCACTCCATTTGCCTCATAAACAGGTTTTGCAAGGGCTGTAAATATAATAGATAAGATGACTACTAGCCCAAAAGCAATGGCAGCAGGAATCTTTCTACGTTTTAATATTAACCAATACTTTTGAACTTCTTCCATAGCCCCAATCCTAATATTGCCTAATTTGAAGCAGATCTGTCCGTTTTAGTATAGTGGATGGAGCAGAATCTGAAGCGAATCCAACTTTCGTTACAAGTACTATACTTTACAACTACAGCAATTTATACTCAAGAAAATTACAAAAAATTATTGCAAGTTAAGCTTTGCAATATTTATAACAAGTATAATAACAAAACTATTGCAATGGGTTTTAATTAACTGGATTCTCATAATATACTAGTGTTGATACAGTAGCAAAAAAGAAACAAGTTATTCCAAAATACACTATAGAAGCTTGTAAAACTGGAGCTTGTATGAAAGCAGCAAATAAAGCTACGGATGTGCACATTACAAATACTTTTAGAAAAGTTGGTAAACCCAATTGAAAGAATTTAAATATAAATGAAGCTTGTAGAATATGAAAAATTAAAAGTAAAAATCCAGATATTAACCCAGCATCATAAATTTGATCTAACCAAATCATGTGCATGTATACTTCGTCTCGTGGCATAGACATTAACCTTCCCCCCCATGGATAGTCAAACAATTGGTTAAGAGCCGAAAGCCAAATTTCATACCTTGCTGAGTCAAGTCCCAATTCTGTGAATCTACCTCCAACACCAGCATTTAAGAATATATTTCCAAAAAACAGATCGTAATAATTGTATATAAGTATTAAAAGAAATAGTATTAATAAATAAATAACTAGCTTTAATCTATTAGAAGCTTTTCTGTTTAGAATTTGTATGAAAATAAAGTTTACAACTAATGAACAGATAAAAACTATGATTGGAGTTCTAGCACTTAAACTGATAGCAGAATAACTACTCATTAAGACTAAAGGTAGTACTAAAAAGTATAGAATACTATTTTGAGTAGTATTTTTTGGCAAAGATTTAGAACGAACTAAAACTAGGCCTATCAATGAAACTCCTAAGTAAGAAAAAATATCTAGGGAAGGTCCGAAAATAACTTCAGCTCCTTCATTCCAAAAACTAGGAACTGATCTGTCAACAATTTCACTGCTATTTTTAATTACGCTTACAAAAACCCATGTAATACAACCACCAAATAGAAATAAATTTGTTACTACAAAGTTTAGAGGGTAGTACGGAATTTTTTTGAAGTCAATCATGATTCCTGTCAAAAAAAAGCTCATGATAATTGTTATAGGAGAAAGAGGATTTAAAAGTCCATCAAGTCCATACAAATACGACACTACATAGTTATAAACAACAAATAACAACAATATAATTAATGAGGCAATACTAGAGACATTTAATTTTCTTGCATATCCAAATATCACAATAATTATAGGTAAGATATACGTACACGCGGCAGATACTGTGGGTATAAATAATGACGAAATTGTTAAACCTATACATAAAATTGCAAACTTTAAGATTTGCAAAGATGTTACTTTTTCATCTATTACTAATATCTTTTTCAATTTAAGTAGTACAACCAACTAATTTTACAATTTGTCTGAAAATATTATAAGTCTAAGATGTTTTCATCAAACTCAATTCTTTAGAGTTTGCTCTACTTACAGTATTTTTCTAGCCTTTTTGATTGGGGTGCAGGTTCAAGTATATCCATGTAGTTTTTATGCAATTGCCCTAACTAGCTTGCCTTCAGTATTGACATGAAGCCCACACTCTTGATTACTTTGTTCCCACCACCATCTCCCTGCTCTGAGATCTTCATTCGGTGCGATCGCTCTTGTACAGGGGGCACATCCAATACTTGGATAGCTTTGGTCATGCAGAGCGTTATAGGGTAAGTCATTAGCCCGAATATAGTCCCACACTTGATCATTAGTCCAATTAATTAAAGGGTTAACCTTAGCCATACCTCGAACTGGGTCTAATTCTACAACTTGCATTTCTT